>JBLMXE010000087.1:0-3935 GCA_050257615.1 Chlamydiota bacterium
TGGTGCTGGCGCTTTTGCCGCAGGTTTTCCAGTGGGCGCGCGCCGCTCATCCTTCGCAGCCCCTCACCAGCGGCGTGTGGGATGGAGACTGGTCGTCCGACAGCAAGCTAAGCCCCATGCAGCGTGTTCAATTAGAGGAATCCGACATCCTCTCCTTTCACAATTATTCCTGGCCGGAAAGTTTCCAGAAACACGTGCAATGGCTGGAACGCTACCACCGTCCCATCATCTGCACCGAGTTCATGGCGCGGCCCATGGGAAGCACTTTCGACACAATTCTGCCTCTGGCCAAGAAGGATCACGTAGGCGCTGTCAATTGGGGGCTGGTGGCGGGGAAGACGCAAACCTACCTGCCGTGGGATTCCTGGCAGCGGCCCTATGTGCTGCAGCAGCCGCCGGTCTGGTTCCACGAAGTTTTTCACAGCGACGGCAGACCCTATCGCGAGGAGGAAGCCCGCATCATTCGCCAGCTGACAGGAAAAGCGGCAGCTCCGTCCTCCCAGAACAGACCCTAGCCTCCGCCTACCGGGCAGAGAACTTATAAGTCGTAGTGGAGCGGAACCAGCGCCCTGCCTTCAGTTCGGTAGAAGGAAATTTGGGCTGGTTGGGCGAATCGGGGAAATGCTGCGTCTCCAGGGCAAAGCCGGAGCGAAAGGGATACTTCACTCCTCCCTTGCCCGCCACCGTGCCGTCGAGAAAGTTGCCGCTGTAGAACTGGATGCCGGGCTGGTTGGTCCAGACCTCCAGCACGCGTCCCGAACCCGGATCATAGGCGCGCGCCGCCAGGACTGCTTTGCGCATGGGGTTTCCGTCCAGCACAAAATTGTGATCGTAGCCGTGGGCCAGCTTCAGTTGCTCATAGTCGGCATTGATGCGGGCCCCGATGGCGGTGGACTTGGTGAAGTCCAGCGGCGTGCCTTTGACGCTCAGAATCTGTCCCGTGGGAATCAGGTTGGCGTTGACGGGCGTGAAGCGGCTGGCGTTCAGCATCAGTTCCTGGCCCAGAATATCGCCATGTCCCTGCCCGGCCAGATTGAAATACGAATGGTTGGTCAGGTTGACCACGGTGTCTTTGTCGCTGGTGGCGGCGTACTCAATTTTCAGGCTGTTGTCGTCCGCTAGGGTGAAGCGCACGTCCACAGACATGTTGCCCGGAAAGCCCTGGTCGCCATCCTTGCTCAGGTAGCTCATCTGCACCGCTGCAGCCGAGGGCGTAGAAACGTCCTTGGCCTTCCATAGCCGCTTGTTGAAACCGCTGGTGCCGCCGTGCAGCGTGTTATCGCCGTCGTTCTTGGGCAGCGTGTAAATGCGACCGTGAAGCTTGAATTGGCCGTGGGCAATGCGGTTGGCATAGCGCCCGATAGTGGCGCCGAAGTAAGCCTTGTTGACGGTATAGCCTTCCAGACTGTCGTAACCGAGCGCGACATCTTCAAACTTGCCGTGGCGGTCGGGCACGATTATGCGCACGATGGTGGCGCCGTAGTTGGTGATGGCGACTTCCATGCCACTCTTGTTGCGCAGAATGTAGAGGTCGGCTTCGTGGCCATCCGGCGTCTTACCAAACGTCTCTTTCGTCATTCTGTTCATCGCTTTCGGGTGTTGGGCGAAGACCATGGGCAGACAAAGCGCCAGGGGAAAAAGCAGCAGCTGGAAAAAGATTGCGATGCGTTGCACGTCGCCTCCTCAGCCGGAACTGCTCGTGCTGCGAAGTAGGAACGGTAATGCCTGGGGCGGGTTTTGGTCAACTTCCGCTCCCACGCCGCCACGAATTAAAGGCCCACCACAAAGGACACGAAGGCCATCTGGGTTATTTTGAGAATTAGCTTGGAGGCTTCGCCGAGCACCGAAACACCAACCCCCAACTAAAGTGGCCTTTCCTTTGTGATCCTTCGTGTCCTTTGTGGTGAACAGGGCTTTCGCGTCCATGCCTGTGGTAAACTCGCCCTCCTCGCCGGGATCGGAAGCATGAAGCGCGCCGTTGCACCTCCTCGGGTCGTGAAGATTGAGGACCTGCGCCGCGTGGCCCAGGGCCGCGTGCCGCGCGTGGTGTTTGATTATCTGGACGGCGGCGCCGAAGGCGAAGTCACCCTGCGTGAAAACTGCCGCGCCTTCGAGCAAGTCACCTTCCGGCCACACCATGCCGTGGCCTTCCCCACCTGCGATCTGAGCACGCGCGTGCTCGGGCTGGATTTGGCGCTGCCCTTCCTGCTCGCTCCCGTGGGCTACAGCCGGGTCATGCACCGGGACGGAGAATGCGGGGCCGCGCGCGCTGCCGGTAAAGCCGGCACCGGCTACATTCTTTCCACACTTTCGGGGCACCGGCTGGAGGACGTGAAGGCGGCTTCTAGCGGCCCGGTGTGTTACCAGCTCTACCTGGTGGGCGGGCGGGAGGAGGTGGCGGAGCGCACTGTGGAACGCGCGCGCACAGCCGGCTGCGCTGCTCTGGTGGTGACCATTGATACCGCGGTGGCGGGCCTGCGCGAACGCGATGTGCGCAACGGCATGGTCCCGCTGCTGGGCAGCAATCCTTTTTCCATGCTTCCCTATGTTCCGCAGGTTCTGACGCGCCCGCGCTGGCTGCTGGATTTTCTGCTCGACGGGGGCGTGCCGCCCATGGCCAATGTCGTTCTCTCGGATGGCAAGCCCATGCCTCTCGTTGACGTAGGCGCGGCGCTGGCCGCCGCGGCGGTCACCTGGGAAGATTTGCGCTGGCTGCGCAAGGCGTGGCCCGGTCCCATCGTGGTGAAGGGTGTGCTCACTGGCGATGATGCGCGGCGGGCGGTGGATGAAGGCGCCGCCGCGGTGGTGGTTTCCAATCACGGCGGGCGCCAACTGGATTGCGTTTCCCCCACCCTGCGGGCGCTGCCGGAAGTGGTGGCGGCAGTGGGCGACAAAACCGAAGTGCTGATGGACGGCGGCATCCGCCGCGGCAGCGACATTGTGAAAGCCATCTGCCTGGGCGCTCGCGCCGTGCTCATCGGGCGCGCCTACGCTTATGGACTGGCGGCGGCTGGCGAAGCGGGCGTGACTCGCGCCATACAAATCCTGACCGCCGACCTGGAGCGCACGCTGCGCCTGCTGGGCTGCGCCTCCATCCGCGAACTCGACCGCTCTTACGTGGAAGTTCCGCCGGAGTGGATAAAGAAATCATCGCAAGCCTCCGCGTTTTGATCACCACAGAGGACACGGAGAAATTCTTTATTTTACGTTTGCGGAAGCCATTAGCTCGAGCACACCGACAATTCGCAGGATTGAACCGGGGACAAACTGGGTGGCTGAAGAACATGAAATAAACGCTTCCTCAGTGTTCTCTGTGTCCTCTGTGGTTTGATTGGGTCTTTACGGCGGAAGCAGGAGCAGTCTATTTTCACGCAGACTCTCAACCCGGCCAGTAACATGTGGCTAACCGTACTGCTGGCTCTGCTGCCCCTGGCCGTGCTGCTTTTCCTACTGGCCATTGTGCGCTTGACCGCATGGCTTGCTGCCCTGACCGCAGGAGTTGTCGCACTCGCCCTAGGCGCGCTGGTCTGGCATGCTCCCTGGGGCGGCATGTTGCGCTCCTACTGCTACGGCGCTCTTTCCGGCGCCTGGGTCATTAACTGGATCACCCTCTGGGGCCTGGTGATTTTCAATACCCTGGTCGTGACCGGCGACTTTGCCCGTTTCAAAACCTGGATGGTGCACCACGCCACCGCCGACATTCGCGTGCAAACCATCATGCTGGCTTGGGCATTCGGGGCACTGCTGGAAGGACTGGTGGGCTTCGGCTATCCCTGGGCGGTCGTGGTACCCATTCTGGCCGGGTTGGGCATCGCCGATCTGGAAGCGATCCGCATTGCCGCCCTGGCCAACAACGCCCCCGTCTCCTATGGCGCGCTGGGGGTGCCCATTCTGGCGCTCTCCGTGGTCACTTCCCTGCCGGTCATGGCGCTCTC
>JBLMXE010000088.1:0-8713 GCA_050257615.1 Chlamydiota bacterium
GCCACTTTGTGCCCGCGGACGTGCCGGCGAATGAACTCCACAATCTCGTCCATGGAAGTGCCGGGCTGAAAGATGCCGCCGACGCCGGCTTTCTTCAACCTCTCGATGTCCTGGTCGGGAATGATGCCACCCACCAGCACCAGCACGTCGTCCATCTTGTTTTCGCGCAGCAGTTCCATCACCCGGGGCACGATGGCGTTGTGGGCGCCGGAAAGGATGGAGAGGCCGATTACGTCAACGTCTTCCTGCAGGGCGGCGCTGACCACCATCTCCGGGGTCTGCCGCAGACCGGTGTAGATGACCTCCATGCCGGCGTCACGCAGGGCGCGGGCAATGACCTTGGCGCCCCGGTCATGGCCGTCCAGGCCGGGCTTAGCCACGAGCACACGGATTTTGCGCTCCTCCGCCATCGAACCCTTCATTTAACCACAAACACGGGGATTAACCACAGAGGCCACGGAGGACACCGAGGAAGCAGGATCATTTACAACAATGACCCCAAATTCATCGGGATTGAACGCTGGGATCTGATTTCGTACGTGAACCCTCGTGTCGTTTGTGGTTGAGATTTTTGAATTTTTTCCCTCTGTGGCCTCTGTGTCCTCTGTGGTTAAGAAGGGGTTTTCAGTTCCGCGTAGCGCCACAGGTACCAGCAGGCGACCGAGCGGTAAGGGTTCCAAGGCAGAGCAATCTTCAGGATCTGCTTGGGCTTGGGCATCTGACGCTTGCGGTAGGCCCTCTTGATGGCGGCATTGATGCCGTAATCGGCAGTGGGCATCACGTTGAGGCGGCGCAGCGCGAACATGAGGAACATCTGCGCCGACCATACGCCAATGCCCTTCACCCGGGTGAGGTGCTCGATCACGTCTTCGTCGGACATCCCGGGCAGACGGCTAAAGTCAATTTCTCCCGAGGCGGTGCGCTGGGCCAAATCGCGCAGATAGCTTAGCTTTTGGCGGGAGAGGCCGCAGGCGCGCAGTTGCCCTTCGCTCAACGCGAGAATGGAGGTGGGGGTAAGCGCGTCACCGCCGCCGCCATTCAGACATGCGCAGCGCACGCGCTCGAAGATGGTGGCGGCGGCCTTGCCGTGGAGCTGCTGAAACACGATGGAGCGGGCCATGGCGTCGAAGCTGGGTTCGCGGTAACGCATCTTGAAGGGCCCTATGCGCTCGATGATGCCAGCCATGATCGGATCGGCCTGCTGCAAGTGTCGGATGGCGCGTTTCATTGAGCTTTGTGCCTTTCGTAAAAGCGTTTGACCTTGGCGCGGTTGCCGCAGACAGCCATGTTGCACCAGCGGCGGCTGCGATTACGCGTGGTATCCATGAAGAACCAGCCACAACCTTCGCCTTCGCATATCCGTAGACGTTCGAGGTCGCCGGACGTGAGCAGGTCGGCGGCAGAGCGGACCACCGGCCAGAGCAGACGTTCCAGGCGGTCATCACTGTCCCAGGTGGAGTGAAAACGTCCTTGGGCGCTGGCCAGCCGCAGGTGCCGGCCGGACTCGGCCAGCGCGGCATTGAAGCGCTGCAGATCGGCGGCAGCGGCTTGTCGTTGGTTGGCTGCCGCCGCCAATATTCCCGCCAGCGCTTCCCGTACGCTGATGGCGTGGACGAAAGCGCCGTTTGCGGCAGCGGGGCTTCGATGTGCCTCCTGGAGCAGCTTGTTAGCCGTTGCCGGTTCGATTGCTCCGGCTTCCCGCGCCCAGTGCACCAGGCCGGAGTAGTTGCCCAGTTTATCCACACGCTGGCTGGCATCATCCCGCCAATCCACGGTGTTGACGAAGCGGACGCATAGCGGGTCGGGATGTTCAGGCTCAGCCATCCAGCCTCTATTATAACCTCCAAGGCCCGTTTGACAGGTTAGCAGATCGGCGCTAGAATACTAACCGTCAATATTGATATAGAGGGTTAAGATTATGCGGCAGACCTACTCCAATGCGACCACCTTGAAGCTGTTGGCGGCGTTTTTTGCCATCTACGTGATCTGGGGCTCGACCTACCTGGCTATCCGCTTCGCCGTGGAGAGCCTGCCGCCGCTGCTGATGATGGGGACGCGCCACCTGACTGCGGGCGCGCTGCTGCTGGGGTTCTTATTTCTGCGTGGTGAGAAGGCGCCCAGGCGCGTGGCGTGGGGCGCGGCCCTGATTGGCGGTGCTCTGCAGTTCCTGGGCGGGCACGGATTGTTGGCCTGGGCGGAAGTGCGCGTCAGTTCAGGCCTGGCAGCGCTGCTGGTCGCTTCTGAACCGCTGGTCATGGTGGTGCTGGCGCGCCTGGCTGGGCAGGAGCGGCTCTCGCTGCGTACGGTGGGCGCGCTGGCTCTAGGCGCAGTTGGGGTGGCGGTGCTGTTCGAAAGTGGGGTGCGGCAGGGAAGCGCGCTGGCTGCGGGCGCCGTGCTTCTGGCGGCAGTGTTGTGGTGCATGGGCGCTATTTACGCCCGCGGTGTGCGCAGCGGCACCTCAACTGTCATGTTCGCGGCCATGCAGATGCTGGTAGGCGGAA
Organism: Chlamydiota bacterium; assembly: GCA_050257615.1. GTDB lineage: Bacteria > Acidobacteriota > Terriglobia > Terriglobales > Acidobacteriaceae > JAICWP01. The sequence goes on from JBLMXE010000088.1 coordinate 2,502, forward strand.
CCATGCTGCTGTTGGCAGGCGGCGCCGCCGGGGAACGCGTGCACGTGGCCGAAGTTTCACTGCGTTCGCTGGAGGCCCTGGTTTACCTGATCATCTTCGGCTCGCTGGTCGCGTTCAGCGCCTACACCTGGCTGATGCAGGTCACGACCGCCGCCCGGGTCGCCACCCACTGCTACGTCAATCCCATCGTGGCCGTCTTTCTGGGCTGGGCGCTGGCCGGCGAGCGCGTGACCAGCAACATGCTGGTGGGGACGGCCATCGTGATAGCCAGCGTGGTGCTGGTGACCATGAGCAAGAGGGAAGAGCGGCTGGTGCCGGCGGAGATGGCGGCGGACTGAGAAACGGTCGTTGGCTGTTGGTCGCTGGTCGTCGGCAGATTTGTAATTGAGTAACTTGTGGTAATTTTCGATCGCAGAAGGATAAGGGGTGGCACGATCCATACAGCAACCGCAAGGTCCTTCGACTCGCGCCCTCGCTTCGCTTAGTCGCGTTCGCTCAGGATGACAGTGGATAGGGTTCAAATTAGAAATTGCAGATTACAAATTACCAATCACTTCAACTACCCGATTACTCAATTACACAATTACTCAATCACACAATTACACAATTACACAATCACGTAATGCTGACCTCGGTGTAGGTGCCGTACACCTCGCGGAGGGCCTCGCAGATTTCGCCCACGGTGGCGTAAGCGCGGACCGCGTCCACGATGTAGGGCATGGTGTTGGCTTCGGAAACGCCGCCATTGGCGGGCAGTTTGGGCTCCTGCGCGGCGGCGTGTTTCAGCGCATCCAGGCGGCGCTGTACCTCCTCGTTGGAGCGACGCTCGCGCAACGCTTTGAGCTTGGCGGTCTGCTGGCGGGCCACAGATTCGTCAATGTACAGAGTGGGCGGCGGCGGCTCCTCGATGGTGAAGTCGTTCACGCCGACAATAATCTTTTCCTTGGCTTCCACCGCGCGCTGATACTGGTAGGAGGATTCGGCAATTTCCTTCTGCGGATAGCCGCGCTCGATGGCATTGACCATCCCGCCCATGGCGTCCAGCTTCTGGAAGTAGTCGAAGGCGCCCTCCTCCATGTCCAGGGTCATGCGCTCCAAGAAGTAGGAGCCGCCCAGAGGGTCCACGGTCTGGGTAACACCCGATTCGTAGGCGATGATCTGCTGCGTGCGCAGGGCGATGCCGGCGGCTTGCTCCGTGGGCAGGGCCAGGGCTTCGTCGTAGGAGTCGGTGTGCAGCGACTGCGTGCCGCCCAGCACCGCCGCCAATGCCTGCAGGGCGACCCGCGCGATGTTGTTCATGGGCTGCTGCGCCGGCAGCGAGACGCCCGCCGTCTGGGTGTGGAAGCGCATCAGCCGGGTGCGCTGGTTACGCGCGTGGAAGCGCTCCTTCATCACCTGGTGCCAGATTTTGCGCGCGGCGCGGTACTTGGCAATCTCTTCGAAGAAGTCGTTGTGCGCGTTGAAGAAGAAGCTCAAGCGCGGGCCAAACTCGTCCACGTTCAGTCCGCGGCGCAGCGCCCACTCCACATACTCCACGCCGTCATAGAGCGTGAACGCCAGTTCCTGCAGCGCGGTGGAGCCGGCCTCGCGAATGTGGTAGCCGCTGATGGAAATGGTGTTGAAGCGGGGCGTGAACTTGGAGCCAAACTCGAAGGTGTCCACCACCAGGCGCATGCTGGGCGCGGGCGGGTAGATGTATTCCTTCTGCGCGATGTATTCCTTCAGAATGTCGTTCTGGATGGTGCCGGAAATTTTCTTCCAGTCGGCACCTTGCTTTTCCGCCACCACCAGGTACATGGCCCACAGCACGGAGGCGGGCGAGTTGATGGTCATGGAAACCGTGGTCTTTTCCAGGTCAATGCCGGAGAAGAGCGTTTCCATGTCCTCGAGCGAATCAATGGCCACGCCGCACTTGCCGACCTCGCCTTCGCTGAAGGCATGGTCGGAGTCGTAGCCCATCAGCGTGGGCAGGTCGAAGGCTACCGAGAGCCCACTGCCGCCGTGTTCCAGCAGGTACTTGTACCGCTTGTTTGTTTCCTCGGGCGAAGCGAAGCCCGAGAACTGGCGCATAGTCCAGAGCTTGCCGCGATAGCCGGAAGCGTGAATGCCGCGAGTGAAGGGCTCCTGGCCGGGATAGCCGAGGTACTTTTCGTAGGACCAGTCTTCCGGCAGGTCGGCGCGCGTGTAGAGGCGGCGCACGGGTAACCCGGAAACGGTAGTGAAGCGTGCGTGGCCGTGCTCGTCCACATTAACGCCGGTGGGGGAGCCGATGGGCTTTTCTGGGGCTTTCTCGAGGGTGGGCGCCAGGACCTTTTCAGCCCACTTTTTTTCGCCCTCCGAGGGCCGGCGGCCTTCAGATAAGTCCTGAACGGGGGACTCGGCGACGGACTTGGCAGACTGCTTGTTCTCGGGTGCCATAGGCGCTCTTAAATGATAGAGATGCGGGAAACGGGTTACAAGGCTAAACCCAGGAGTCAGGAGTCGGTAGTCAGCGAATCTGTGGTGGGCCGCGACCTTATTACCGGGCAAGAACCGGCAGATTGAGCACGAGCGAACGCGGGCGAGGGCGCCCGCACCACAGATGGGGTTACCGACTTCTGACTCCTGACCTCTGACTACTTTCTTTCCATGCCTTGGCGTATTTCCACGAGACATAAACGGCGTGGTACAGGTGCAGCAGCAGACCCTCACGGCCGTCGAGAAATCCGAGGCGGAAGAAATAGTTGTAAATGAAGGTAGCCAGGGGCCGCAGCACAATGTTGACCAGGCTGAAGCCGCGCGGGCCCGCCATCTCCGCCCCCAGCGAGGAGTACCGGTTCATGTGCTCGATGTAATCGCTCAGCGTGGGGTAGGAGTGGTGGATCAGAGCGCCGTAGCGAATCGTGCCAGTCGAGCCACTAGTCCGCGCGTCCTCGTGGACTGCGCGGTCCTCAAACTCTGCGGCACCGCGCCGAAATAGACGCAGCTTGGGATCAGGCCAGAAACCGCCGTGCTTGATCCATCGGCCAAGAAAGTAATTTTTACGGCGACAGTAGTAGGCCGAGGGCACAGCCGAAAACTTTTGCCGAAGCTGTTCTCCTCCCGAATTTTGAAGCTTGCCGGTCAGGCACCATTCGTGGAGTTGTGACGGCGCATGCATCGCTTCTGCAATGCCGGAAAGCAGATCGGATTCGACCTCTTCGTCGGCATCCAGGCTCAAAATCCAATCGCCGCTGGCCTTCTCGATGGCGGAATTCTTCTGCGCGGCAAAGCCCTTCCAGGCCTCAAGGAACACTTTGGCGCCGTGCTGGCGGGCGATTTCCACGGTGCGGTCGGTGGAGCCGGAGTCCACCACGATAATTTCGCCCTGGCCATCGCGCACCAGGTGCGCCACGCTGCCCAGCGTGCGCCCGAGGTTGGCCTCCTCGTTGTAGGTGATGATGACGACCGAGAACTGCACGGGGGAAGGATACAAGCAGCCGGTGTTCCGCACCTAGTACCTAGGAGAAATCAGTCCGGGAGTCGGTAGTCAGGAGTCGGGAGTCAGCACATGCAGCTAAGCCGGAAGCTTTGGTTCCTAGCTGAAAGGCGGGCGTCCGGTCCTGCTTTAGTGGAGTCCCGCACCCATCCAAGCAACAGGCCCGGGGCAGAGCCCGGGCCCACACAGTTCATTGCGACGCTACCGCAGCGGCCTTGTTGACGGCAGCTGCGGCTCGGGGGCGGACGGCGCCGCCTGCTGCCGTGTCTGCGGTTGAGGCTGGGGCTGCGTCTGGGGCGCGGTCTGAGGCTGAGTGTTGTCCGGTGACGGCTGCGGTACCCCCTGCTGCGGCTCCTGCTCCATCTGCAGTTCCTGCGAGGGCTTGCGCGGCACGATGCCCGGCACATGAGGCAGCGTCTGCACCTTGCCGGCTTCGGCGTCCGACATGGTGATGCCATTGTGGGTCAGGGTCAGGCCGGTAGCCAGGTCCAATTGGACCTTTGATTTCTCATAGTTGTCCAGAGCGGCCACGGTGTTGGACTGCGCCTGCGCCAAAGCTTGCTGCTGGGTCAGCACCAGGGTGGTGGTGGAAGCCCCCAGCGCGTATTTCTTCTGTTCGGCGTCCAACGACTGCTTCGCCAGTTCCTCCGCACTTTGGGCAGCCAGCACCTGGGCGCGGTTCTGCTGCACCGTAAACTGTGCGTTGCGCACCTGGATGGCGATCTGGTTCTGCAGTTGCTGCAGCAGCATCTGGGACTGGCGATACTCCAGTTCGGAGCGTACCTGGGTAGCCTGCGCCGAGCGGTTCAGGACAGGGATGTTCACATTCACGCCGATGGCATAATCGGGATAGTTGTAACCAAACAGCGTGGATAGCACGTCGTGGTAACCGGTCGCGGGTCTTACCTGGCTGGGTGGAATGCAGAAGCGATTGCCTGATCCCTGCCCGATGGCGCAGATCGCCAAAGGATTGGTGTCCCCAGCCAGAGCGTTGGTGCCGAACCAGCCCACCAGATCAACGCTGGGAAGGAGCAAATTGGCGGTGGATTTGCGGGTGATCTCGCGATTGGTCAGGTCAATGCGCGACTGCGCCAATTCCGGGCGATGGGAAAAGGCATCGTTGATCAGGTCCTGGATGGGCGTAACCGGCTCGGTGGCGGGCAAGGTCATGGTGTCGGTGGGAACCACGTGCGCTGTGGCCAGCACTGGATCCGACATGTTCTTGGTGATGGCGTTTTTCATCAACAGTTCCTGCAACTGCAGGTTGGTTTGAGCCACAATGAGCGCCTGGTTGGCGGCTGCCACCGCGCTTTCTGCGCGCACGATCTCAATCGGCGCCAGGGTGCCGATCTCCACCTGTTTTTTGTTGTCGGAGAGGGTCTTTTGCGCCAGGGCCAGCGAGGCCTCCTGCACGCGCACGTTCTCATAGGCGCTGACCAGGTCCCAGTAAATGTTTTCGATTTGGGACACAGTCTGGATTACCTGGTTGCGGAAAGCGACGTCGGAAATCTCGCGATTGTTCTTGGCGATCTTGATGAGGCGGCGATTCGCATTGAAACTAAGCCCCTGCAACAGGTGCTGGGTAAGGGTAAGGCGGACGCCTCCATTCAGAACCGGGCTCAGTTCGGTAAAGGTGCTGTTGGTGGTTTGCCTTTGGTTATTCCAGCCGACGTTGAGGGTAGTGCCAGAAGCAAAGTACTGAGAATAACCGAAGTTCGCGTTAGTAGTATTCTGCTCGAGAGCCAGTGCCCCTTGGAACGGACTGGCCGTTGGCTGGGTCAAGTGCTCAACGTCGAATCCGACGGTGAACATCGGGTCGAAGGAGCCGATAGGAGGTCCAGCACCTTCAGTGGAAAGCACCAGGCCAGCGCTGCCCGTGCCTGCACCTCCGGCGGCGGCGCTGGTACCGCCGGTCCCGCTCCCTGCAGCTCCGGTGGTCGAGGTGCCTAATCCTCCGGCGGTGGTGGAGCCGGTGCCTCCGCCCGGGGTGCCTTGCACCAGCCCGGTGTTCACGCCCAGAATCTGCTGTCCTGACTTGGCGCGCAGAATATCGGTGTCGGATATGGGCAGGTTATAGCGGGCAATGGCAATATCGAGGTTGTTCTCCAGCCCCAGCGCGATGGCGTCATCCAGCGAAAGCATGACCTGCCCGTTGCGCATGAGGGTGTCAATGCGGGGGCTGTTTGCCAAATTCGGCGGGGCCACCTTGCGCGGGCTGTAAGGCGCCAGCGGATTGGGGAAATAGGACTGGCCGTTCTGATAGCTCTGCACCTTCTGAGCGCCAGCCAGCGCGCACAGAGCCGTCAGCAGCAGTACAGCGGTTAGGGACTTGGCGGTAAACGGACGCAAAAAGACCATGCTTTTCTCCATCACAATGGCTAACCAGCTAAATGACTGGAAAAACTCACGAATGTCACCACGGTAATACGCAAGTCGCAGCCGAGCGGTTCCTTTTCTGCCGACAGGCCGCTGGAAGGCCGGGCGCACCTGGGAAACACACCCATCTTCCGGGAAGTCCCATAGTATAGCCGAGGCTGTCTGCAGGCTGGTCATGTGTTGTAAAGCTTTGTAAAGATTTGTAAGCGCCTGGGTGGCCGCGCGTCTTGGCTGTGCCGTGATCGGCCAGTGCCCTAAAAACTGAATGCGCAACCTAAAGATCACGCTGGCGTATGACGGCTTTGACTTTCACGGCTGGCAGGTGCAGCCGGGGCTGACCACCGTGCAGGGACTCCTGAGCGCGGCCATTGAGCGGGTG
>JBLMXE010000089.1:0-3253 GCA_050257615.1 Chlamydiota bacterium
CAGAATGTCCTGCTTGCTGATGCGTCCGCCCAGTCCGGTTCCAGGGACCTGTCCGAGATCAACGCTGTTCTCTCGCGCGATGCGCCGCACCAGCGGAGACGAACGGACCACCTCACGCTGCGCAGCAGCGGGAGCGGGGAAACTTACAACTTCATGAGCGCGAGCGGGCGGTGCTGCAGGAGCCGCCGGAGCGGCAACCGCGGGCTTCGGTGGCGCAACGGACGGCGTTGGAGCCGAGGGCGCAGCTTGTGCCGGTGCGGGCGATCCTGCTCCTCCAATGGTCGCTACTACGGTATTGACCTGGACCGTGGTTCCTTCTTTCACTTTGATTTCGCGCAACACGCCGCTGGAAGGCGCTGGAATTTCTGCATCGACCTTATCGGTGGAAATCTCAAACAGCGGCTCGTCCCGCTGCACCTTGTCCCCGACCTTCTTCAGCCACTTGGTGATGGTGCCTTCAAAGATCGATTCGCCCATCTGCGGCATGACCACATCAATGGCCGCTCCGCCTCCTGCTTGTGCCGGGGCAGCGGGCTCGGGGGCAGCCGGTGCGGCCGGCGAGGCCACAGAACTTCCATTGGCCTGATTTGAGGGCCCGGCCTGCGCGGGCGCTGCTTGCGCCGGAGCTGCCGGCTGCGCGGGCGCTGGCGCGGCTGCGCCGGCGCCGTCTGAATCAATCACGCCGACCACGGTATTGACCTGCACCGTGGCGCCCTCATTGATCTTGATTTCCTTCAGCACGCCGCTGGCAGGCGCGGGAATTTCGGCATCGACCTTGTCGGTGGAGATTTCAAACAGCGGCTCGTCCCGCTGCACCTTCTCTCCCGGCTTCTTCAGCCATTTGGTGATGGTGCCTTCAAAGATCGACTCGCCCATCTGGGGCATCACTACGTCAGTTGGCATGGGTCCCTTCCACAGATGTCAATCGGCTGGATGTGAGCAACCTTTGATTATAAATGACGGAATGCGGGCTGTTGAGGGCGCTGGGGGTTACTCCTTTTTGGTCGCCCGCGCCAGTCGCGGCACCAGTACCCATGTCATGCCGTAGAAGAAGAGCGAAAATGCCAGAGACACTGGATTGCCCGCCTGCAGGTCTTCCAGCAGCAGCTTGAGCGTGCACAGGGCCATGGTGGTATAGGCCAGCCAAACGAGTTCCGCACGACGGCTTTGTGAGCCGGCGAAAGCAGCGGCCAATGCAGCCAGGCAGATCACCAGCGTACGCACCGCGCTGAGCGCCGGCGGAGTCAACGGCACCACCGCCGGGCCACCCCGCGCGATCGCCGCCACCAGCAGCGCTGTCGCCATGTAAACCGCAAGCACCGCGAAAGCCAGCCGCACGATTTGCCGCGGCCGGGTTTCTCCGGCAAGGCGCCAGGCGAGCGGATAAGCGATAAATACCGTCACCACGGCCAGCCACACCAGTGCGCCAGCCGAACCGGGAACCTCTCCTGCCAGCCAGCGTCCTGCATGGCTGAGAGCTCCGGATACCAGGGCCGCCGCGAACAAAAAACCCAGAGCGTCATAGGCCAGGGTAAGCCGCTCCGTCCGTACGCTGCCCATCAGCGCGCCCAGAGCCGCCAGGCCCAGCCAAGTGGTCTGGGCCGCCGGCGAAGAGAGGGATAGCACGCTTCCCATCACCAGCAGAGCGGCCGCCCAGGCGGCGAACACGTGGTACTCCCGGACGTTGGCTGCGCCGTCAAACCTGGCGAACGCCAGCATGTAGCAACCGGCAGCGGCGGCCAGGCAGAAGATTCCCAGACCTTCCGCCACTGCGGGCCCATGCCCTGCTCGCAGCACACCCACGGAAGCGATCACAAACGTTGCCACTGTCTGGGTCACGTCGAAATAGCGTATGGGTCGGCGTAAGAACACGGTTTGAGAAAGCGTCGCGCCGGCTGCGAGCGTGAACAAAATAGCGAACAAGGACAACAACGTCGCCTCCGGCACCGGCCGATAGTCAGGAGGCGCGCCGCCTTCGCGGGTATAAATCAGCACCAGTGCCGTTACGGCCACGTCCGCCACCAGGGCGGGCGCCAGCCGCAATCCGGGCCAGCGCCCGGCTTCCGCGGCCACCTCGGCGGCGAGCCACATGGCCAGCAGCGCAAGCACAAACGGGACCGGGTCGCCGGTGGCGATCATCAGCGCCAACGACGTAGCTGCGGCAGCGGCCATCGGCGCCCACACCACAGCCGTCAGCCGGTCTTTCCATCCCAACACGGAAGCTCCCAGGACAAAGGCCAACAGGACACCCCCGGTTACGGTCGGGGGCAACGCCAGGGCTTTGAAGCGCGGCGCCAGGGAAAGCTCCCACAACATGGGCGAAAGAATCAGTGAGGCGGTCAGGGCATAGGCGCCGCTCGCAAAGGTGGAGCGGGAATGCGCGCGCGCGGACCACACCAGCCACAAGCCGGCATGCGCCATGGCGAGCGGAATGATGGCCAGCTTCGGAAGAATGGCGGCTTCAGCCACCGCGCGCAGCAAATAAGCTCCCGCGATTCCAAGAAAGACCTTTCCGATGGTGGGCATGGCGCCCGCGGAATGCGCCAGGGAGAGTTGTTCAACTGGATGTGGAGGAAGGGCGCCGGGGGCAGGCCGCGCCGCCAAGGCTGCTGTTTCCCGCCTTTCCAGGGCGGAGAGCCGCTTCTCAAGCTCATCCATGCGCGCCAGAAGACGGTCCAGCGCAGATCCAATCTCGTCCGGAGAATGCGGCATCGATTCCCCTCAGCTTGCCGTCATGGCGATTGCGGTCTTCCGCTCCGGTTCAGTCTTTCTCAATTTGGCGGATATACATCGCCAAACCGACCAGCATGATCAGGATGGCGATCAGAGAAACCCCCAGTCCTTTGCGACGGAAATCGCGCTCCGCCAGCGCCTCCTTGCCCGCCTGCGCGGTCTTCGCCGCGACCTTCAACCCGGCCTGAATGTCCTTGTCCACACGCGCTGCCTGCAGACTATGGATGGAGACGCGGGCCTTGGTCAGCGAGTCACGCGCCTGGTCCTGTTCGATCTTGGCTTCGCTCACTTCCATCCCGGAGTCCTCGGCGCGCGCGAGCAGCGCATCCGAATTCTTCACCGCAGTATCCAGCTTGTTCAGGTCCTGGGCGATCTCGGCCGCTTCTTTGTAGCCAGCGTCTCCCTCACTGTGGCACTGCATGCAAACCGAATCTTTGCCTGTTCCCAGCATGGCATCACTGGTGTGAGCAATCTTGTGATTGCTGTGGCAGGTAATGCAACCGGGCAGGGATGCGGCCTG
>JBLMXE010000090.1:0-2880 GCA_050257615.1 Chlamydiota bacterium
GGCTTCCTCGCTATCCGATCGTCCGCTCTCCGCAGTTCTCAATGCCTCTCTTTTACTTTCACATGCGCCCATCCGCAGAATCAGTATTGGGCTTTCAAGCAGCCTCAGCTCGTAGTCCCGCCCCAACATCCCGCGCCGGCCACCGTCTGGCCTGGGCAATCGCGATTACGTGAAGGATCAGCAGCAGCGGTACGGCAAACGTCGGAATCAGGCTGAGCGGCAGCACCGTCATCGCCGCAGTAGATATGCCGTCGGGCTGGATCAGACGCGCCGTGGTGCCCATGGTCACGGCGATCACCAGATCGGCCATGCCCAGCACCTGCCAGAGGATGAAGTTCGTACGATGTCTGGGATTGGCCAGCTTGAAGGCCACCAAGGGCGCTGTGGCTCCTATCGCGATGTCGCCCCATCCGGCAGGCAAAGCGAAGATGCCGGGCAGGATGCCGTACGCGTAAAGCACCAGGAAGGTGTAACCGGCAATTCGCCAGGCATGCACCAGGGTCAGGGTACGAAGATTGAGGGACAGGACAAACTCCCGGAATCCCGCCGATCCGGCGTACCACAGAAGGAACAGAACCAGCGGTGTGGCCACGGCCACACCCAGCGCCCGCGCCGGGCTGGCGTCAGTCTGGAAAGCGTGCAGGGCCGAAGCAACGAGCACAAAGATAAACCAGCCGGCAAGGAGCCAGGCGGTAAGCTTGCGATAATTTGGGTTGGTCATAACAATTCTCCTTATCGTGCGGCAGGTTGTATAGCAACCGCCGCAACCTGGTTGGTCAGTTTCAGAAGACTCTGCCAGCGGTTTGAGCCCAGACGTCGCTGCAACCGTCGCTGCAACCGCCGCTGCACCTTCTCCCATTGTTCAAGCCCGCGCTTGAGTTGATGTTGGCCCGCCGGGGACAGCCGCAGGCGTCTCTCCCGCCGGTCCTCGCCCGGCCGGACCGCGATCCATCCGCGCCGGACCATGATCGCCAGCGTGCGCGTAAGCGTGGTGCTGTCCATCGCCAGGATCTCGCCCAGTTCGCCCTGCGTGACTTCTCCCGCCAGCTCAAGCGCCTGCAGCACGGTGAACTGCGTGGCCCGCAGCCCTGTGGGTCGCAGCGCCTGGTCATAAAGCTGGGTAAGCGCCCGCGATGCGCGGCGAAAACTGGCGCACATGCATGGAAGCGACGGCATGGATTCTTTACTCATGGGCAGATAGATGTATATACATATATATGCGATGCACAAAATTGCAGGCTTCCTGAAGGGCGGCTCAACGCCGTACTTGTTATCATGGCTGTTCGTCTTTCATAAGGACCAACTGACTTGAATTTTCATCAGGCACTACATCATCTGGGAGCGTTTCTGGTTGGAATAGTCATCGGCTTCCTGGGCGGTTTGTTCGGCAAGGGCGGCAGTGCCATCGCCACTCCGATGTTGAGCCTGGTTGGATTTCCGGGCTTTGTCGCCGTGGCCGCTCCTCTTCCCGCCACAATCCCGGGGACGCTGATTGCTTCTGCCCAGTACTGGCGGTCGCGCCTGCTGGATTGGCCGGTTATCTGGTGGAGCGTCGCGATAGGCACGCCAGCCACGATCGTGGGTTCTTACCTCACGTTCTATACCGGATCGCAGCCTTTGCTGATCCTGACCGGCATTATGGTGCTCGGATTCGGTCTGGCCTTCCTGCTGATGCCGGCGGAGGCAAAGCGCGCACAACTTGCGTCAGAGGGCCTGGCCGAAACCCGCCCCGCCTACTGGCAACTGAGGCTGGTGCTGGTAGCGACGGGGGTAGGGCTGATCTCCGGGCTGCTCGCGAACTCCGGTGGTTTCCTTCTGGCGCCGAGCTATGCCCGCTTTCTCAAGCAGCCAATCAAGAAAGCCTTTGCCTGTTCGCTAGCCGTCTCTGCCGTGCTTGCCGTGCCGGGCACGGTTGTCCATGCGCGGCTGGGGCACATCTCCTGGGCGGTGACCGGGCTTCTCGCGCTGGGTTCGGTGCCTTTTTCCTATCTCGGCGCCGGGGTGGCCATCCGCACGCGCGCTACCCGGCTGGAACGCTGGTACGGCGTGGCTTTGACCATTCTGGGCATCTTCTTCCTTTTCCACCTCGCATAAGCCAAGACGGCGGAAGCGCGGAGGCTGTTTTTGTGTGCCTAATCCGCTCGCGCGATCACTAGTGTTAGGTAGATTTCGGGGGTCCTTAAACTTGTCATATACGGGCTCCTCCCTCTATCGTTATGCAATGGCGCAACAGACCGTACCCCAACTGGCGCAGCTCGAGATTCCTGGCTACCGGGCCGGGCAGAAGGCTTTACTGGTTTTCTTTGAGACCGACTGCCCCACATGCCAGCTTGCTCTGCCGTACCTGAACGCCCTCAAGACGGAGGAGACAGGGTTGCAGGTGATCGCCCTTTCACAGGATGACGCCGCCGCCACACGCCGTTTTGTGGAGCAGATGGGGATTCGCTATCGCGTGGAGCTCGATCGCGAGTTGAAGCTCTCGCGCGCCTGGGACCCACAGTCCGTGCCGACCATGTACCTGCTCGGCCCAAGCGGCCAGGTGGAATGGAACCTCGTGGGCTTTGATAAAGCCAGCCTCAATGAGCTGGCGCGGAACCTGGGGCAGCCTGAGATCGCACCCGCCAATGACGGCGCGCCGGCGTGGAAGCCCGGCTGCAGTTCGCGTCACCTGGAGCCGGAAGCCGCAAGTGACACGGCACAGGCTGAAGCCGCGCCACTGCTGCGCCGCGTAGGCCAGACCGCGGGTCGGATTACCCTGGCCGGGCACGAAGATCCGGTTGAGTACTGCTTCGCGCAATTCGGCGACGCGCTGCCTGTGGTCCCTCCCACCGAAGAACGCGTTGCCGCCATGTTGGGGGCCTGCGAGCTTGCACCGGAGAC
>JBLMXE010000091.1:0-3788 GCA_050257615.1 Chlamydiota bacterium
GGTGCGGGAGGAGATTGCCGCCGGCCATCTGACCGCTGAAGGAGTGGACTTGGCTGTCTCTGGCCTGGCCGAGGCCATCGAACGCTACCTCCGCCATGCCCTGCAGTTTTCTTTGCGCTCGATAATTAACGCCAGCGGCGTGGTCCTGCACACCAACCTGGGCCGGGCGCCCCTGGCCCCCGCAGCGCTTGATCACCTGCGCGCGGTCGCCTCCACTTATTCCAACCTGGAATTCGATACTTCAAAAGGTGAGCGCGGCAAGCGCGATGTGCACCTGGAGCGGCTGTTCGCCCGCCTGTTTGCATTTCCGGATTCCGAGCCTGTTGCCACCGTCGTGGTCAACAACAACGCTGCCGCCGTGCTGCTGGCACTGAACACTCTGGCCGAAGGGGGCGAGGTCATTGTTTCCCGGGGCGAGCTGGTCGAAATCGGCGGCTCCTTCCGCATTCCTGAGGTGATGGCCAAATCCGGCGCCATCCTGCGTGAAGTAGGCACCACCAACCGCACCCGCATTGCCGACTACGACCGCTCTGTCAACGACAAGACTCGGCTTTTGCTGCGCGTGCATCGTTCCAATTTTCAGATCACCGGCTTTACCGAGCAGCCTCCGCTTTCGGAACTGGTGGAGCTGGGACGGAAGCGCGGTATTCCGGTTATGGAGGACCTGGGCAGCGGCGCACTCATAGACTTGCGCTCTGTAGGCATCAGTGGCGAGCCGGGCGTGGCCGACAGCCTGCGTGCCGGCGTGGACGTGGTGACGTACAGCGGCGACAAGCTGCTCGGCGGTCCCCAGGCGGGCATGCTCAGCGGCCGCCGCGAGTTGATCGCCCGCATCCGTTCCAATCCGCTGTTTCGCGCCTTGCGCGTGGATAAGCTCGCCTACGCCGCCCTGGAAGCCACGCTGCTCGCCTACGTGCGCCAGGATCACGACGCCATTCCCGCGCTGCGCATGTTGCGGCTGGCGCCGGAAGAGATCGAACGGCGGGCTGAAGCTGTGAAGCAGAAACTGGAAGCCGAGGCGAGCCGCCTGTCGCTGGAGATCGTTGACGGACGTTCTGTGGTGGGCGGTGGTGCGGCCCCGGCAGCCACTCTTCCCAGCCGCCTTTTGGCAGTCACCTGCGAAGACTTGAGCGCCGACGAATTGGCCACGCGCCTGCGCGCCGGCGATCCTCCCATTGTGGCTCGCGTCGAGGAGGGGCGCGTACTGCTCGACCTGCGCGCTGTGTTTCCGGAACAAGACGAGCTGGTAGTGCGTGCGCTGCTTGTAAATTCAAAACCTTAGTTCACCACAGAGACACGGAGACACAGAGAAAAACTGGCCGGCGATTGCTACTTCCAGAGTGAAAACCGGCGGTTCCGGCAGATGAACTCCACTCATTCGTCAGTCAAAAATCGTCAATCGTCAATCACGCTCTACACCATCGGCCACTCCACCCGCACGCTGCCGGAGCTGATTGCCGCCCTGCAGGCGCATGGCATTCGCACCCTGGTGGACATTCGCTCTTTTCCCATGTCGCGCCGGTTGCCACACTTCAACCGCGAGGCTCTGGAGCAGGAGTTGCCCCGGGCGGGAATCGCGTATGTCTGGATGAAGGACCTGGGCGGACGCCGTAAAAAACAGCGCGACGACTCTCCCAACGTCGCCCTGCGCAACGAGAGTTTCCGTAATTACGCCGACTACATGCTTACCGAACCCTTTCAACGCGCTGCCGAAGATCTGGTACGGCTTGCCACCCAGGTGCCGTCCGCCATCATGTGTGCCGAACGAGTTTATTTCCGTTGCCACCGCATATTGGTGTCCGACTATTTGCTGGCTCACGGCCACGAAGTGCTGCACATTGACGATACCGGGCCGGTGCGTTCTCACAAGCTCATGGCCGAAGCGCGTATTGTGGATGGGCAGCTGATCTACCGCGGCGACCGGCTGCTGTAATTGAAGATTGACGAATGAAGAATGATGAATGAACCGCTTGTCCCGGCAGCGGGATGCGTTCTTCATTCTTCAATCGTCAATCATCAATGCCTTATTTGTGTTACCGTAGAAAACTCCGGCGTAAATGGCGGACCAAAAGGCATTGCGCGGCGGCATGATTGTCGGAACCGGAATTGATGTGGTGGAGGTGCCGCGGCTGGCGGCGGCCATCGAGCGTTTCGGTCAGCGCTTTTTGCAGCGCATCTATACCCCGGGTGAGATCCGCTATTGCGAAGCCAAGGCCAACCGGGTGGAGCGCTATGCCGCCCGCTTTGCCGCCAAGGAAGCGGCCATGAAGGCGCTGGGCACAGGCTGGAACCGGGGCGTGAGGTGGCGCGATATCGAGGTGCGCCGCCAGTCGGGCGGGCGCCCCACGCTGGTGTTCAGCGGCAAGGCGGCCGAGTTCGCCGCCGGGCTGGGCGCGACTCACAGCGCGCTCTCGCTGACGCATACCGCCTCCGAGGCGATTGCCCAGGTCATCCTCGAGACGTGAAGACAAGCTGATAATGAGCGAATCCGCAGTTCTCCCCAAGCCGGCGCGGGCCAAGCCGGCAATCGTGGCCGCGCCTCTCACAGGCGTTGCCCTAGCCAGCTTTGCCGCGCTCTTGCTGGAACTGGCTCTGACCCGCCTGTTCTCGGTGGTGCTCTTTTATCATTTCGCCTTCCTGGCGATCTCCATCGCCCTGCTGGGGCTGGGCGCAGGCGGAGTGTTTGCCTACCTGCGCCAGGACCGGCTGGCTGCCCACGATGTCCGTAAACTCGGCGCACTGCTCTGCCTGCTCAACGCGGTGGCCATCGTAGTGGCCCTGGAGGTGGTGCTGCACACCCGCGTGGCCCTGCAGTTGAGCAGCTACAACTTCAAGCGCCTGACCGCGATTTACGTGTTCTCGGCGGTGCCTTTCTTCTGCACCGGCCTCCTGTTTTCGGTGGCGTTTGCCCGCGAGACCCGGCGCATCCCGCAGCTCTATGGCGCTGATCTGGTCGGCGGCTCGCTGGCCTGCCTGGCTGTGGTTCCGCTGCTGAACTGGATCGGCGGCCCCAACACGGTGATCTTTGCCGGCCTGGCCATGGCCCTCGCCGCCGTCACCTGGTCCACCGCGCGACGCTGGCGGAATGCGGGCCTGGTTCTGGCGTTTCTGCTCGCGGCTCTCATCGGCGCCAACTATTCCGGGCGCTTCATTGATGTGATCTACGCCAAAGGCGTGCGCCTCTCCGATTGGTCCACCGCCGAGTATGTGCGCTGGAACGCCATCTCCCGCATCGAGGTGGACCGTAAGAAGGACGGCTCCAAATGGGTGGTGATTGATGCCGACGCCAACAGCGCCATCATGAATTTCGACCCGGCTGAGGCGAGACAGCCGAAGTACTGGGAAGGCCTGATGAGGGTTGCGCCTTCGGTGACCAATGTGCTGCGCCCGCATGGCAGCTATGCTGTCATCGGGCCCGGCGGCGGTCCCGACGTCATGCGCGCCCTGGCCAACGGCAGTCCCAACATCACGGGCATCGAGATCAATCCCATCATCGTCAACAACGTGATGCGCGGCCGCTACGCCGACTACTCGCATCATCTTTACGAATTGCCCCAGGTCCACATCCACATTGCCGACGGCCGTTCCTGGGTGCGCAATTCGCGCCAGCGTTATGACGTGATCCAGATGACCCTGGTGGATACCTGGGCCTCCACCGCCGCTGGCGCCTTCGCCCTGAGTGAAAACAATCTCTATACGGTGGAAGCTTTCAAAGAGTACTTCCAGCATCTCAAGCCCGACGGCATGATCGCCATCACGCGCTGGGAGTTCAAGCAGCCGCGCGAAGC
>JBLMXE010000092.1:0-14126 GCA_050257615.1 Chlamydiota bacterium
AGCGGGCCGTGTCCACATAGGCGCAATAATCGCGATAGTCGCTGATGGCCTCGCGCTCAGTGAAGTAAATCTGGAACATAGGGCCGAAGCCCTGCACGATGGCCTTGACCTTGCGCCGGGCGAAAACGTCGCGCAGGCCGCTGATGGCGGCATCGCCCAAACTGCGCATCTTGCGGAAGGCAGCATTACCGTCCGCAGCCAGCAGGTCAAGGTTGGCGGCAATCACCTTCATGGTCAGGCGATGCCCGTTGAAGGTGCCATAGTGCAGCACCATCTTCTCGTTCCAGCGCATCTGCTCCAGGATTTCCCGCCGGCCGGTAACCGCTCCGACCGGAAAGCCCGCTCCCATGGCCTTGCCGAAGGTGCTCAGGTCCGGCTTGAGGCCCCACAATTCCTGAGTGCCGCCAGGCGCATAGCGGAACCCGGTTACCACTTCGTCCAGGATCAGCAGCGATCCATGTTGCTGCGTGAGTTCCTGCATGCGTTGCAGATAGCCGTCACGCGGCGGAATGCAGCCCATGTTGGCCATGATGGGCTCGGTGATCACGGCGGCCAGTTCCTCGCCGTGCTCGCGCATAATCCGCTGCAATTGTTCGAAGTCGTTCCAGGGCGCAACCACCACATCGTCAAATGTAGCCGGCGGTATCCCGCGCGAGTCGGGAATACGTACCGGGTTCTCGGGCGAGCCCAGTTGCTCCGGCGTATGACCGTGCGCGTTCAGCAGGTAAGCGTCGTACCAGCCATGGTAGTGGCCCTCAAATTTCAGCAGCTTGTTGCGCCCGGTAAAGCCCCGCGCCAGACGCAGGGCCAGCATGGTGGCTTCGGTGCCGCTGTTGGTGAAGCGCACCGCTTCCGCCGAGGGCACCATGCGGCAGAAACGCTCGGCCGCTTCCAGTTCGGCCGGGGTGGCGGCGGCGAAATGCGACCCCTGGGCCATGGCCTGATACACGGCCTCCACAATGGCCGGGTGGGCATGGCCGTGGATGAGCGCCCCAAACGACATCATGAAGTCGGTGTACTGGTTGCCGTCGAGATCCCAGACGTGAGAACCCTCGCCGCGCTCCAGCACAATGGGGCCGGGGGCATACACGGCGCTCCCGCGTGACGGCGAGTTGACACCCTCGATCAGGTGTTTTTGCGCGCGCTCATACCACTCCTCGGAGTGAGAACGCCGCCGTGTGATGGCCGACACCATTGTCCTCCAGGCCCACAAGTCTATGAGTCCGCAATAGTAACAAATGGGTTAGAGGAGGCTGATTGGGGTGGAGAGTCTGGGATAAATTGCGGTTACGGCATCGCCGTCATGGGCGACGCGGGCGAGGGCAGCCGTCCCCAAATACATTCTTCCGGTTCCAGGCACTGCAGCCCGGCCTGTGCGTGCAGGGCGGTGCCATAGCCGCCAATCCAGACCACGCGGAAGCGAGCCCGCCGGCCCCGATGCTGCACTTCAATAACAGCAGCGGTGTCAATCACGCAGGGGGTGCCATCCAGGCGGGCGCCCCGGCGGCTGATATCACGGGTGTACGCATCCTGTTGAAAAGGATGGCCAAAGGAGTCAACGCCGCGGACGCGCACGCGCAGCCGCGTCGAAAATCGAGGCTCAGGACGGGGGGCCATGCGCCCCTATGACACCGCGGCCTGTACCCAGGGGTCAAATTACTGAAGGCTAACGCAGTGCCCTGCCCAAGCGCCGTGGCTCGAGAGGGCCCTTGTTAATGGCCGGTACTGGCCAAGGACCACGCCCTCACCTCGTCCATGCAAAAAATCGGTAATGGGTCAAACTGACCCACTACCCCAAAACGGGCTGTCCGCAGAATGCCTGCAATACTGATACACTAGCCATCACTCCCAGGCTGGCCGAATCAGGCTACTGCGTCCCCTTCGCAACGCCGCGTCACTTCCAAAGCTCGCTTCTGAAACGGCGGTTCAATAGCACGAACCAACATTCGTAATGTGCGCCAGAGGGAAGGAAAGTGTTTACTGAGATAGAGCACGGTCAGACTTCCATGGCGGAAAGAGTACACAAATCCTGGGTCAAGTTCCTGCGCCTGCTGGTGGCTTTTGGCGCCGCGGTGTGGGCCATGCGCGCGTCGCTGGATTGGATCCAGGGCGGAGCGGGTCTTAAGCTGCTGGCCGGATGGCTGGTCCTGCTGCTGGCCGGCTTTGCTCTGGGCATGGCGGTGAGCGAAGAAGTTCGACGCGACGCGCTAAGGCAGCAGTAACTCGACTTCCACTAAACGGAATTTCCACAATTTTTGCGACCGTGGGCCTGTTCCTTGATATCGTTTGTGCTACTTTTGCTTCCACTAGTGTGGGTCGGTGGTCAGCCTGCGCTGTTCTTTACCAAAACGTGCAATAGGTCCGAAGTCCCGCTACGGAAGCGGCACTGGGATTTCAGGCTTCCACCTACGTCGTCAAAAGCCTGACCATTTGTGTGCTGGACGGATGATTCAGCGGTGCTTATCTGCCAGCCATTTGGTGCACTTCCCACTGTGACGCTGGTCACAGATTCAGCGGTTTGCGTGTGCCATACACTTCCGGAGAGCGGGACCTCAGGTTGAGGGTTCGAGGTGCCGCAACTGTTAAGACAGAAATTGCGGCTTTGCAACAGGTTGATGCTTCGTAAGACGACTCGAGAAGAGCTGTGAAAAGATCCGTTCTCACAGCCTGATCGGTAAACAGAATTCCAGGGCCCCTCTCGCTGTTTGAATTTTCTGCCCCGCGGAGGGAAGCATGCATTTCCGAATCGGCAAGCTGCCTGTCCTGTTTTTTCCCTTCCTGCTGGTATCCATCAGTTACGTGCAGGCGCGAAATGTGGAGCAAAGCGCAGCGCAGACCAGTGCGGCCGGTCAAACCAAGGATTCTGGGCAGTTCGTGGGTTCTGAAACCTGCAAGGGATGCCATGAAGACATTTACAAAGCGACAGAACAGACGCCCCATTACAAAATGGGATTTCAGCCCGGCGCCCCGGGTAAGGGGGTGAATTGCGAA
This sequence comes from Chlamydiota bacterium, assembly GCA_050257615.1. Classification (GTDB taxonomy): domain Bacteria; phylum Acidobacteriota; class Terriglobia; order Terriglobales; family Acidobacteriaceae; genus JAICWP01. The sequence continues at coordinate 2,992 of JBLMXE010000092.1, forward strand.
GCATGCCACGGTCCGGGGGCGGCACACGTGGAAGGCGGAGGCGACAAAAGCAAGATCATTGTCTTCGAAAACCTGAGCATGGCGGAGGCCAACAAGCGCTGTCTTAGCTGTCATGCTTATGGCAATGAGCATGCCAACTTCGCACGTTCGGCGCATGCCAGCAATGATATCGGCTGCATCAGTTGTCATTCACCCCACCATGCCAAGGCGCAGAGGGCCTTGCTGGTGGAGAAGCAGCCGCAGCTTTGCTACCAATGCCACACTGAGGTCAAGGCCGAATTCAGCCGTCCCTATCGCCATCGGGTAAACCAGGGATTGGTGCAATGCACGGATTGCCATAATGAGCACGGCGGGTTCCTGCCTAAGCAGTTGCGTGCCAGCGCGGCCCAGGATCAGGTGTGTTTCAAGTGCCACACCGAGAAGAAGGGGCCTTTTGTCTACGAGCACCTGCCGGTAGAGACGGAAGGCTGCACCAGTTGCCACACGCCACACGGTTCGACCAACCCGCGTCTTCTGAGAGTGAGCCAGGTCAACCTGCTCTGTCTGCAGTGCCACACCCTGGCGATGAGCAACGTGCCCTCGCAACCGCCCATTGGCCCAGCCCACAACCAAGCCCAGAAATACCAGGCCTGCACCATGTGCCATGCTTTTATTCACGGCTCCAATTTTAGTGAGGTCTTCTTCAAGCCCTAGAAGAAGCAAGGAGCTTCCATGACCCGAAGTGATAGATGTGCAGACACTTTTGCTGGCGCGCCCGTGCTGCGGGCACGCGGACCAGACCGTAGGGAGTGGTTTATGAGAAAGAGCTTGTGGCTATTCGTGGTCGTGCTGCTTACTCCTTCTTGGGCCCTGGCACAAGCCGGCGGGGCTGGAACACCCGCGCCGGACGCTGCTGCCGCGGAAGGAAAGGACATCAGCGACTACCACGTCGAGCAAAGCCTTGAGTTGGGCTACCGCTTCAGCGACGTTAAGGGCAGTGGTGCGCTGTTTGACACCTTCATCAACCAGCACGAGGGTCCGCGCTTCCTCGATCAGACCCTCTCCATGCACTCGCTGAACAACGCTGGTGTATTGTTCGACGATCTCAACGTAAGCAGCTTCGGGTGGGGCGGTGATCCGGAAAACGCGGGACGAGTAAGCCTGTCGAAAAATAAATGGTACGACTTCAGCTTCCTCTTCCGACGTGACCAGAATTTCTTTGATTATGATCTGCTGGCAAACCCGTTGAACCCTCCGACGTCGGACCCCAACCTTCCCGTCGGCTTTTCTCCGCATGAGGTGCAGATCCGTCGCCGCATGTACGATACCGGCTTGACACTGATGCCGCAGTCGAAAGTTTCCCTGCGGCTTGGCTACACGCGCAATCGCTCGGAGGGGCCCTCATTCTCCAGCTTCCATGAAGGTACAGATCCGCTTCTGGACCAGGCTTGGAATGTCACCCAGAACGACTACCACTTTGGCGTAGATTTCAAGATGCTGTCAAAAACCAACATCAGCTATGACCAGTTCCTGGAATACGACAGGAATGACACGGATTACGCTTTGAATCCTTATAACGTCTTCCTGCTGCCCGGCGGCATTCCTGTTTCTCTTGGCCTGCCTATCAATTCGGATGCTGGCCAGCCCTGTACGCCGGTTTTCACAAGTGGTGGTTCTGTCACTCCTCGTTGTAACGGCTACTTTGCGTACACCCGCAGTCAGCGCGTTCGTACTACCACACCGACCGAATCTCTGAGTCTGCAATCAACTTATCTTAAACGTGTGAATTTGGTCGCCCGCGCCACTTACAGTTCGGCCGACCTGAACTCACCCTACGCGGAATTCTTTGACGGACTGGTGACACGCACCAATGAACGACAGTTCACGTTTTCCGGACCTGCCCACGTGCGACGGATAGCTGCCACTTCGGATCTCGGCGTCACCGTCGAACTCACCAGCAAGCTTAATCTGAGCGACAATTTCCGCTACGACAACTGGCATATGCCCGGTACCTGGAATTCGCTGGAAACCACGACCGAGGGAATCCCGGTGGGCACGCCACCCAGGGTCACCCTGCTCAGTCCGCTTGGTCCCACAGAAACGACCGCCGCTTTTGTCGCCAACTTCCTGGGGCAGAAGTCCTTCCTCAACCTCATACAAGCGGAGTACCTGGCTTCCAAGCACTTCGGCGTGCATGTCGGTTTCCGCTTCCGGCACCGCCACGTGTTCAAAGCAGAACCGGAGGTCTTTGCTGATCCGGAAGCGGGCTTGGCGGAATTCGAAGGCGATACCATAGATGTGAACGAGTACACGCCGGTAGTTGGCGTGTGGTTCCGGCCAACGCCAGCCTTGCGTATCAACTTGGAGGCGGAAGCAACCTCGGCGGATAATTTCATCACCCGCATCAGCCCGCGCCAGCGGCAGAACTATCGCGCCCGCGCCAGTTACCGGCCGGTCCGCTGGGCCGACCTCGCTGGAAGCCTGAATATATGGGAAAGCCGCAATGGTGAGTCGGATACCCTGTTCAAGCAGCACTACCGCAATGTGGGTTTTGTGGCCTCTCTGCTTCCCAAGGAACGCGTCGGATTCGATGTGAGCTACAACTATACCGATGCACTGCAACAGGCGCTCATCTGCTTCAACTTCAGCGATACCGTAGTCCCTGTGGGCACGGTCGTGAACGGTTGTCCGACTTTTAATGAAGACGAAAATGACAATCCCGACCACATTCTTTCCACCTATGTAAACCACACGCATTATTTTGCAGCTAACCTGATGGTCAGGCCGGTGAAACGAGTCACGGCCAAGGTGGGATACGGTCTGACCAGTGTGAACGGTACCACGACCTTGCTAAACCCGCTGCAGCCCCTCGGACCGCTGGATTTTACCTATCACCAGCCCTTGGCGGAACTCAGCTACGAGCTGGTCAAGTACTGGAGTGTGAACGCCTACTGGAACTACGACCAATACAATGAAGGTTCATTCATCGGCCCGACCAATCCGCGTTACTTCCATGACAATCGGACTATGCTGTCGCTGAAGTATGCGTTCTAGAGAAGTCAGAGGGCCGAGGTTTTCCACAACCAATGTCTTGCTGGAAAGCGACTTCGGCCGAACTGCAGTATGATCTTTCCCGCGGTTGGGCGGCCAGGGCTGCCTGGGACTATTGCGGGTGCGGCGAAAAACAGGGGCCGACTTTGCCGCCAACCTGTGAACCATAGCCCTGCGCTACTCGTTCTGAAGGAGGAACATGATCCTGACTTCTAACCGGGAAGAGAATGAGCGCTGAGCCTAACGAAACCACTCCCTCGCAAGAGCAGCGCCCGCCCGGACTGACGCGCAATCTGGTCAGCATCATCGGCCTGGCTATGGCGGTGGTGGCCGGGGCCAACATCGCCTTCCTGGTGCTGCTGGAGGCTTTCCGCCCCAACCCCTACATCGGCATCTTCGCCTACATGATCCTGCCCGGCATCATGGTGCTGGGCCTGATCCTGATTCCCATCGGCATGGCTTGGGAACGTCGCCGCCGCCGCAGAATGGCGCCCGGCCAGGTGGCGCGTTTTCCCCGGCTCGACCTGAATGTCCCCTCGCAGCGCAGCGCCGCGGCCTTCTTCTTCAGCTTTACCGCTGTGTTCGTGAGCGTGAGCGCGGTGGGCAGCTATCGCGCTTATGAATTCACTGACTCGGTGCAGTTCTGCGGTCAGCTTTGCCATACCGTTATGACTCCGGAGTACACGACTTATCTCAAGTCGCCGCACGCCCGCGTGGCCTGCGTGGACTGCCACGTGGGGCCGGGCGCGAGCTGGTATGTGCGCTCCAAGCTCTCCGGCGCCTACCAGGTGTATGCCGCCATTGCCAACGTGTACCCGCGCCCCATCCCCACGCCCGTGGCGAACCTGCGGCCAGCACAGCAGACCTGTGAGCAGTGCCACTGGCCGCGCATGTTCTACGGCGCTCAGCTCAAAGTGTTCACGCACTATGCTCCCGATGAGAAGAACACGCCGCGCCAGATTCGCATGCTGCTCGATATTGGCGGCGCCGAGCCCAGCGCCGGCATCCCTTCCGGCATTCACTGGCACATGAATATTGCCAACCAGATCTCATACATATCCACCGACAGCCAGCGCCAGGTGATCCCCTGGGTGCAGCAGAAGGACGAGTTCGGGCACGTTACCATTTATCAGTCCAAGTCGTCTCCTTTGACGGCTGATCAGGTGGCCAAGGCATCCAAGCGCGTGATGGATTGCGTGGACTGCCATGACCGGCCCAGCCACATTTTCCTGCCCCCGGACGAGGCCGTGGACAATGCGCTATTCACCAAGCACATAGACGCTTCACTGCCCTACATCAAGCAGCAGGCGGTGGAAGTCTTGACCAAGACCTACAGCAGCAAGGAAGAGGCGCTGAAGAGCATCGCCACAGTTCTGCGCGTCTTTTATTCCGATAAATATCCGCAGGTCTCGAGCGCCCGGCACACATCTGTGGAAGCCGCGGTGGCGGAAGTACAGAACATCTACGCCGCGAATTTCTTTCCCTATATGAAAGTGGACTGGCGCACCCATCCCAACAATATCGGGCACATGTATTTTCCCGGATGTTTCCGCTGCCATGACGGCCAGCACGTGAGCGCCGAGGGCAAGGCAATCCCCAACACCTGCAATACCTGCCATACCGTGTTGCAGCAGGTGGACAGCGGGGTGCCGGTAATGGGCAATATGGCGGGAGTGGAATTCGAGCATCCCGTGGATATCGGCGACCTGACGCAGGTCGCCTGCAGCGACTGCCACACCGGCGGCAGCGGACCATGAGCCAATTACCTGAGTAATCTCGTATTATCGCAGCCGCCCGCTTACCCTCACCTGCAGGATTTCAGCAACGTGGCGCGGGCAATCGCTATTTCCGTTTTCACTGCGGCGCTGGCCCTGCTGGCGCTGGCGCCGACGCTGGCGCGCGGTGCTGAACTGCAATATAACGGCAGGAAACTTCGTCGCCACGTCGCGCCGGTCCTACCCGCAATTGCCCGCCAAATGCATCTCGAAGGCACGGTGAGGTTGCAGATTGAGGTCTCACCGGCGGGCAAAGTCTCCTCTGTCAAGGCCCTGGGCGGCCATCCTATCCTGATTACAGCCGCAACCAATGCCGTTAAGGAATGGCTGTTCGAGTCCGATCCCGGCAGTACATCCGTTGTTGTTTCGTTCACCTTCAAATAGGGTCATGCAAGCCGGGTATGACCGCCCGGCGACAAAAAGTTGTGGCTTGGAGCGCAACATTTTGCGGGCCTCGGGGTTGAAACAGGGTTTCGTATCTCGCTGATGACAGGTAAAATGACGGTTGGGTGGGGAACGGGGTCCAACCTCACTATTTTCAATCACTTCTATACATTTCCAAGCATCTGTAAGTGCCTGGCCGGCGTCATACCCCTGGGAATGCGTGCATTGTGGCGGGAATAGCGACAACTAGTGCGGAGGATTCACTTTGAGAAAGCTGAGCGTGATTGCGATTCTGTGTGGCCTGTTCCTGATGGTGAGCACTGCCTACGGGCAGCAGATTGATGTAGCGTTCGGTTTGGGCGGATTGTCGGCGCCCTCGACGACGATTGGTTCGCCGAGCGGAACTCCCGTCTCGATTTCGGAGGGTGGCGGCGTCTACCCGGACTTCAGCGGCGATTTCCTTTTCCACAAGAATTTCGGGCTAGGCGGTGAAATCGCGTGGCGCGGCAGCCAGACCAACTATGGGGGAATCGCTCCTTATCGGCCGGTATTCTACGATGTCTACGCGGTGTATGCCCCCAAGTTCAGCAAGATTACGCCAGAATTGCGCGCCGGAATCGGGGCTTCGAGCTTGCGCTTCTACCAGCCTTACTACAATTGCGGTTTCACGGGTTGCACCAACTACACCAGCAGCAATCATTTTATGGGCGTGTTCGGCGGCGGTCTGCGCCTTTATGTGTGGGGGCACATGTTTGTTCGTCCGGAAGCGGAGGTTTACCTGATTCGCAACAACGTGGAATTCAACAGCAACCACGCCCTCCGCTACGGCGCTTCCGTTGGCTACACCTTCGGCAGCTTTACTCCGTAGAGCCAAGAAGGGACGACAAGAGTTATAGGAGGAATTGCCAGCCGGATCTGGGTACATCCCAAGTCCGGCTTTTCATATGCTTAGGAGCTTATTTGCGCTATGCTTGCCCCTGAGCCATGAAGCCAAAGATTCTCTTCAGCTTCGCACTTCTCATCTTTTTCCTCGGCATCGGCCTGCTTGTTGCCGCTTGGAACGGGACCTCTTCGGTCACGGCAGCCTGGCCCATCAGCGGCAGCGTAGTGAAGTTATCGGGGAGCGCCAATGGTTGGCGTGCCATGGCCGGACTCGCGGGCTTGCTCCTTGCCCTTGTCCTCTTCCTCTGGGGTTTGATTAGCCTGGTCACCCGCCCGCTGCGCCGGAGAAAACAAGAACCCATGCCTCAACTGCAGCCTGGCGTCGAAGGGAAGAAGCAATCTGTCTCTCAGTGACCCCCGTCCTGGAATCGTGACGATACCTGTGCTGGCGCTGGCCCCAGCGCCTTTTGCAGAAACTGAATCATGCGCTGGCGAGCGTCGAAGCCGTGCCACGGCTCCATGCTGGGCCGGCCCAGCAGGCCGATGGCCAGCGGCCCGTGGTTGTCGCGCGGATACTGCACCATTTCCACCGGAACTCTCATCTGCCGCAGCGCGCGGTACATTTCCTGCGACTGGCCGAGCGGGTCGGTGGTATCTCCTTCCCCCTGCAGCAGCAGGAAGGGGGTGTGGGCGTGGGCCGCGCCGGAGAGCGGACTCTGCCGCCAGGCGTCGGCCATATGCTCCCAGGGCTTGCCGAAATACCAGCGGTCGTACCAGGAATCGCCTTCGGTGCCGTACTCACTGAATTGATCAATCACCGGCGCGCCGCTGACAATGGCCTTGAAGCGATCCGTCTTGCCTTCGACAAAGCCGGCCATCTCGCCGCCATAGCTGTAGCCGATCAGCGCCAGGCGCTGGGGATCAATGGGGAACTGTTTGAGCACGGCGTCCACGCCGGCCATAATGTCGCGGTAGTCGCCGCCGCCCAGGTCGTTTTTGTTGGCGGCGGCAAAGGCAGCGCCGCGTCCGGAGCTGCCCCGCGGATTTGCCCGCAGCACCGCCCAGCCCTGCCCCACTAGAAAATTCGTGAACTGGTTGTAGCCATCGAGCCACGCGCCCAGAGGCCCGCCGTGCACATCCACGACCAGGGGCACGCGTCCTTGGGCGGCTTGCGGTGGCAGGGAGAGCAAGCCGTCAATGGTGCGGCCGTCGCTGGTCCAGTGCACCATCTGAGTCGCCACTGCGCGCATGTCCGGCGGCATCATGGCCGGTGCAGGGAGCGCTCGTGCTGGCATGCCCAACTTCTCGGTGTAGTAAAGCGTGTCCGGCTGGGTGCTGCTGCTGGCCAGATAGACCCAGCCGGTACGTGCAGCATTGGTATTTAAGCTGCGCACTTCGGGCAAGTTAAAACGCAGGAGTTCGGGAGATTTGGCGGCTCCAAAGCGGCCCACCGTGGCCTGCTCATGATCCTGGACGGAAAGCAGAACGGCGCCGTCGGCTGCGACGATGGGATTCTCATATCCAATGCTGGCTTGCAAGCCATTGCTTAAATTGCGCAGCTTGTGATCAGCGATGGTGAATTGAAAGAGATCGTCGTAGCCCGGAGGTGCGTCCTGCTGCGCCTGTGCCAGGAAATAGACGCTCTTGCCATCGCGCGCCCACACAAAGCCGCGCGCCGTGGGTGGAATCGCTCCGATCTTTGTGGGATGTTGCGCGTTACTCAGCGCGACCAGCCACACACTGCGCGCCGGCCCCAGGTCGCTGGCGCCATTGGGCGTTTCCACCTCTGTCGCCAGTCGGTCCGACTGCTCGCTCCAGGCCACGCGTTCCACGTTGCCCGGCATGGGCACGGCGGTCAGCTTGGAGGTGGCAGGATCGAGCAGATACAGCCGCGTAAGATGCAGGTCGTGGTTGACCCAGACGGCGTCGGCCTTGTCGTCGTGCTGCTTTTTCTCACCCGGCGTTTGCGGGTCCTTGGCCCACACAGCAACTGTTTTGCCGTCGGGCGCGATCTGAAAACCAGAGACCTCAATGGGCAAAGGCTCAGGCGCTTTAGTGGGCGCCGATTTGTCCTTTTCTGCGCCGGGCGGCGGCACCGCATCCAGCGCCTTCGACTCGTCCACGAGCGGCATCACCTTCAAATCGAAGGGGACAGCTTCACCGCCCTGCATGGGCAGGCGGAAAAGCTGGGTGTGCTCGCCGCGGTGCGCCAGGAAGAGGATGTCGCCGCTGGGCAGCCAGCGGCCTTCGGTTTCGCCCCGGTCCTTGGGATCTTTCTTACCGGTAAGCGAAAACGTGAGCTGGCGGCTGGAATCTCTAACCAGGTCCACCAGCCAGAGGTGCTGACGCCCGCCGTCGGCGGTGCTGTCGGCAATCTCTACCAGCACGCGCCGTCCGTCGGGGGAAAGGCGAGGGGAGTTCATGGCCCGGAAGTGACGCATATCTTCGTTATTCGGAAAACGTTCCTGGGCAGAGGCAGACGCGCCTAGCAGCACGGCGAAGCTGAGCAGAAGTCCAAGTTTGTGCATATTGGAGTTGAAAGTTTGGTGTTCGGCGATGGTGGCTGTCAAGTGCAGCCTGGTTCTTTTCTTGCCACTGACACTAAGGCCCCTGCAGGCGGATACTTTGCGCAGGGGGCGCTGCTATGCGATGGCAATCTTCCGCAACCATCTTTGAGTATCCTCTCGTTTCGATCGCGGTAGGTCCGGATGCGGCGAAGGGCGAAATGCGCGGGCATGCGCGCGGCATCATCGCCATTGGAGATATGGCCAGCGGTGTGGTCGCCCTGGGCGGTTTGGCGTGCGGCGTCGTAGCTCTGGGTGGATTGGCCGTCGGGGGAATTGCGCTGGGCGGCGGCGCGGTCGGCATTCTGTCGTTGGGGGGACTTGCGCTGGGCTGGATTGCCGCCGGCGGTTTGGCGATTGGCTACGCCGCGATTGGCGGGTTGGCCATCGGCTACTACGCCATGGGCGGCGCGGCCATCGGCAAGTTTATTGTCGGGCCCCTGCACCGCGATCCGCAGGCCCTGGAATTCTTCTCCCGGCTGCGAGGCGCGCTTCCTTTTCTGCCCTGGCCCACGCTGCCGTCAAGATAAACGCTTCTGACGCGGGTGATTCACATTTGCCCGCGGATTCTAACGCCAAACAAATGTTAGGGCCAGCAACCCTGCGACACAGGATGGATGGAGCCTGCTGGCATGTTATGACCTGCTACACTTGTAGGTTCTTTTCGCGCTGTAACTCATTCGGAGCGCTATGAAAGTTACGATGAAGCCGGCACGCGCCGCAGTTTTCCTTCTGTTTCTTGTTTCCTTTTTCACCGCCTTTGCGCAGCAGGCCCCACAGCAGCAAACACACGGCATTTCGGTCGCCAGCCTCGATCGCGCGGTCAAACCCGGCGACGACTTCTACCGCTACGCCAACGGCGGCTATCTGGAGCGCACTCAGATTCCCCCGGATCGTCCGGCGGTCGGAGTATTCAGCAAGCTCGCCGACCTGGCCAACAAGCGCACGGTGGAGCTGATTGAAGAGGCGGCGAAGTCGAACGCAGCCGCCGGTTCGAATGCCCGCAAAATTGCCGATCTTTACAACTCCTACATGGACCAGGCGGCGATCGAGAAGACGGGCCTGGAGCCGATCCGCCCCCACCTGCAGGCGATCGCCCGCATCAAGGACAAGCGCGAGCTAGCGCACGCCATGGGAGAGGGGCTGCGCGCCGACGTGGATCCGTTGAACAACACCAACTTCCACACCGCGAATCTGTTCGGCATCTGGACCGCACCCGGTTTTGAGGACCCGGATCATTACACTCCCTACCTGCTGCAGGGCGGGCTGATGCTGCCCGAGCGCGAGTATTACCTGGATAACAGCCAGCACATGCGCGACCTGCGCGCCAAGTATCTGGCGCATGTTGCCGCCATGCTGCAGCTGGCCGGCTACAGCGATGGGCCGGCTCGCGCCGCACGCATTGTGGAATTGGAACACTCGATTGCCGAGAAGCATCTCAGCCTCGCCGAGAACCAGGATATCCACAAGGCCAACAATCCCTGGACCCAGGCCGATTTCAGGGCCAAGGCGCCGGGCCTGGATTGGGCCGAGTACTTTGCCGGCGCCGGTCTCAGCCAGCAGAAGCAGTTCATTGTCTGGCAGCCTTCGGCCTTCACCGCCGAATCTGCCCTGGTCGCCTCCGTTCCCCTCGATACCTGGAAGGACTGGATGGCCTACCACCTCATCGAGCAATATGCGCCCGTGCTCCCCAAAGCGCTGGCTGACGAACACTTCGCTTTCTTTGGCAAGGAACTTCTGGGGACGCCGCAGCAGCGCCCACGCTGGCAGCGTGGCGTAATGGTGACCAACGCCCTCCTCGGCGATGCCGTCGGCCAAATCTACGCCCAGCGCTATTTTCCGCCCCAGGCTAAGGCGGAAGCTCAGGCCATGGTCGCCAACCTCATTGCCGCCTTCCGCAAGCGCATTGACGCGCTCACCTGGATGGCGCCCGCCACCAAGGCGGAGGCCAAGGCAAAACTCGGCACCCTTTACGTCGGTGTTGGTTATCCTGAAAGCTGGCGCGACTATTCCAAGTACGAGGTCAAGCCGGACGACATTTTCGGCAACGTGTGGCGCGCCAGCCTGTTCAAATACCACCATGACATTGGCCGGCTGGGCGGCCCGGTGGACCGCCACGAATGGTCCATGACACCGCAGACCGTGAACGCGGTCAATCTGCCCCTGCAGAACGCCCTCAACTTCCCCGCCGCCATCCTGGAGCCGCCCTTCTTTGATCCCAAGGCGCCGCCGGCGATCAACTACGGCGCTATCGGCGCGGTGATCGGCCACGAGATCAGCCACACCTTCGACACCGAAGGAAGCACCTTCGATTCCAAGGGCCGCCTGCGCGACTGGTGGACGTCCGCCGACCTGGCGCACTTCCAGCAGGTCACGGCCCAGTTGGCCAAACAGTACGACGCCTACCAGCCCTTTCCCGATCTTCACCTGAACGGAAAGCAGACGCTGGCGGAAAACATCGCCGACGTGGCCGGCATCTCCGCCGCTTACGATGGCTACC
>JBLMXE010000093.1:0-19038 GCA_050257615.1 Chlamydiota bacterium
GTGGATGTTCAGTGATTTCAGGACCACTGCGATAGCAATAAGCACTGCTGCTGCCATGGCGTATTCGGGAAGGTCGCTGGCGCTATCATCCGCCCACAACCCGAGCAGAAGGCTCTTCATATAGCCCCCATTTGAGGAATGTCACTCCGGCACTAGGTGCCGGGCGCACGGCCGAGCGGACTCGGCGGGAGCAATTCATAGCTTGGCGCGCGCGGGCGCCGGCGGCAAGTGACCGACGGCCTACGTCTGTGTCCAACCGGCCACTCCCGGCACTCTCGGCCGAATGGCCAGTGCCAGGCATAGGAGTTTTCGTTCCCCTTATGGAAGGTGGGGCGGGTGCTTGCGCCGGCCCGTCCTTTTGAACTAACGTTTCGGCCATGGCGGCCGCTTTCCGCTTTCGGCTCTGCCTCCAGGCGGCCCTGATTTGTGTCTTCCTGCTGGCTGCAGCGGGCAGCCAGGGTCAGGTATCTGCGCAGTCCGCTTCCTATACCCTCAGCGGCACCGTAGTGAATTCCGTCACCGGCGAACCCATACGCCGCGCCCTGGTCCAGGTTGGTGGTGACCGGATGCAGCTCACCGATTCTCAGGGTCATTTTGAACTCAGCGGCCTGGGAGCGGGAAGCTACAGCATCACCGCGCAGAAACCGGGCTTCTTTGCGGAGTCGCGGCTTTTCAGCACGACAGAGTTGACCATGCTCGACGTGAACCGGGACATCGCGGCGATCGTGGTTAAGCTTATTCCCGAAGGCATTATTTTCGGCCACATTGCTGACGAGAATGACGACCCCCTGGAGGGCGTTTTTGTGCGCGCCCGTGACTGGAGAATTGTGAACGGCCGCCGCCGGCTGGAGTTTGTGGGAGGGCAAAGCACCGACGAGGACGGGCGCTTCCGCTTTTTCGGGCTCATGCCCGGTACCTACTATGTGGTGGCTTCTTCCGATTTGGGGCGGATGGGCGTCTTGCCCCATGAGGGCTATGCGACAACGTATTATCCCGGGGTGACGCAATTGGCGGCTGCGAGTCCCATCAAACTTGCCGCCGGGCAAAAAGTGCAGGCGGATTTTGTTCTTCGCCGCCATTCCATGTTTCGGGTGACTGGCCAGGTCACAGGTTACTCGGGTGGAACCCTGAACTCGATTCAATTGACGGATCCGGCAGGAGGAGAAAGAACCTGGCCGCCCAGATTTGACTCCGCGACCGGGGCCTTTGTCGCCAGGGGTGTTCCACCCGGCTCTTACCGGCTCGAAGTAGTGGCCACGGATCGGCAAGGGCACGCGCTGTTTGGCGAGGCCGCGGTGAACGTTGCCGCCAACGTGAGCGGGATCGTGGTCGCGGTCGCCGCCGCTGTCTCCATTCCAGTAATTGTGGAGACGGACTTCACCGGCTCGGCGCAGGGAGACAATCAAACGCCGGTCAGCGTTCACCTGGCGCCGGTGGGGGTTTCGGGGCAGAGTTTCTTCCGGCCGGAAGTGTGGTCCAGGCCGGCGGGCGACAAAGAGGACGGAGGGTTAGTGATCCCGGGGGTTCAGCCGGGAAGGTACTACGCGGAGTTCAACCCCAACGGCAACTGGTACGTGCAATCGGCGACAAGTGGGAGCACGGACTTGTTTACTGATCCACTGACTGTCAGTTCCGCGGTTGCGCCCATCCAGGTCCTGCTGCGCGATGATGGCGCAACCCTGGCGGGAGAGGTGCGTTCACGTGGCGTTGCGGTCTCCGGCACGGTACTGGCCGTCATGCAGGATGAGCCGCTGCGCATCCCCTGGATGGTTCGGTCGAACCCGCAGGGCGAGTTTCATTTTGAAAATCTGCCCCCAGGCGATTACGTGGTACTGGCCTTCGCGAACCTGGGCGACCTGGAATACGCCAACCGCGATGCGCTGCGCGATTATCTCTCCCAGGGAACGCATGTGACGCTGGGTTCGAAAGACGCAAAAGCGGTGACTGTGGAGTTGATCGGGCGATGACGGCAAGCCTCAGAATGATCTGTCTGACCGCCTGCATCCTGGCGAGCAGCACAGGCATGGGGGCGCAGCAGCCGTCCGGCTGGCAGATCAGCGGCCGGGTGATCAGTTCCGTGGACGGGCAGCCGCTGGGCCAGACACAGGTCTCAATCTCCTCCAACAGCGATCCAAACTTTGCCGAGGAGGCGCTGACCGGCGCCGATGGCCGCTTCCTTTTCCGCGCACTCGCGGCCGGGAAGTATGTTCTTCGAGCGAAACACCACGGCTTCATCACCCAGGGTTATGAGCAGCATGGCGCGTTTTTTACCGGTATCGCTGTGGGACCGGGCCTGGCGGCGCCCAGCCTGCTGTTTCGCCTGCAGCCGGAAGCGGTCATTTCGGGAACGATTGTTGACGAAGCCGGCGACCCGGTGCGCGACGCGCGCGTCATGCTCCTGCATAAGTCCCTGCAGAATGGGGAATGGGCCACGCGCACCGGCGATTCCGCAACCAGTGACGATCGCGGCTTCTATCAGTTCGGTCAGCTGCTGCCGGGAAGGTATTTTGTATCGGTCAACACCCAGCCCTGGTACGCGCGGCCGGCACCCAGGGCGAGCGTTAGTGGCGGTGGGAATGCCGCCCTGGACGTGGCCTATCCGATTACCTATTACCAGGATGCTACCGATGCCGACGACGCCACCCCCATTGATCTTCAGGCCGGGGAGCACGCCACCGCCGATATCACGCTGACCGCCGTGCCCGCGCAACACATTGTGGTGCGGATGGCGGAGAACACCGCGGTCACCGGGTTCACCGCCATGCTGTCGCAGCATGTGGCCGATGCCGGCAGCTTTTCCGTCAGCACTATGTTCCAGAAGGTGGCGCCCGGCGTCTTCGAGTCTTCAGGGGTTCCACCGGGCAGCTACGAAATGGAGTTGCAGTTTTATGATCCCAAATCCGGACGTCAGGGAGCGCAAGAAAGAAGAACAGTAGAGGTGAGCAAGGATGCGGAAGTTGACCTGAGTATGCCCTCTGCCGCGGCTTCGGTAAGCGGCACGGTGCGCTTCCCTCCCGCCGTGAAGCCGCCGGCACACCTCGCCATCGTTCTCAGGGGCGGGCAGTCCCAGGAGAGTTTTGCGGCTGACATCTCTCCGAAGGGAAATTTCCATTTTGCGCAGCCCATACTTCCTGGGCGATACGAAATAGGATCGAGCTTCGCAGAAGGGTTTTACGTGGCCAGTGCGGTAGCTACGGGAGCCACTGTTGAAGGCCGCACGCTGCAGATCAGGAGTGCTGATCCGATAGTGCTGAAGGTCGTGATGACGCAGGGCGTCGCCCAGGTGACGGGCACGGCCGTGCGCGACGGCAAACCGGTTTCAGGCGCGCTGGTCGTGCTCGTCCCTCCCGACCCTGCCAACAGCTCGCCGCTCTTCCGGGCGGACCAGAGCGATAGCGACGGCAGTTTTACCCTGCCTTCCATCGTGCCCGGCCGATACACGGTCTTAGCCGTTGATAACGGCTGGGGCCTGGAATGGCGTAACCCGGCGGCGCTGAAGCCCTATCTCCCCCGGGGCCAGGTGTTGGAGATTGCGCCGCAAGGCAGGTATAAGATCAAGCTCCAGGTGCAGGACTTCTGAACCGGCGCCGCTGCCGCATGAGCGCGAAGCGCATTATTGTCGGATTGGGCGAGCTATTGTGGGACCTGTTGCCCGGCGGGCGGCAACTGGGCGGCGCTCCCGCCAATTTCGCATATTTCACGAACCTGCTCGGCGACCGCGGGATTGTGGCCAGCCGCGTGGGCGAGGATGAACTGGGGCGCGAGGCCGCCGCCAAAGTTCGCCAACTGGGTTCCTCCGCCGATTATCTGCAGTACGACCCTGCTCATGGCACCGGCACAGCGCAAGTGGTTGTGGATTCTGCCGGCCAGCCAAAGTTTGAAATCGTTCAACCCGTGGCCTGGGACTTCCTGCAGTGGACCCCTGCCTGGAGGCAATTGGCGGAGCGAGCGGACGCGGTCTGCTTCGGGTCGCTGGCGCAGCGTTCGCCCGCCAGCCGCGAGACCATTCAGCAGTTTCTGCGCTCTACCCGGCCGCAAGCGCTGCGCGTTTTCGACGTCAACCTGAGAGCCCCATTCTATTCAGCGGAGGTGCTGGCGGCGTCGCTACCCCTGGCGCACGTTATCAAGCTCAACCATGATGAGCTGCCGCTTGTGGCTCAACTGCTGGGGATTCCATTCAGCGGGGAGCGGGCTGCGGCCGAGGCGCTGCTGCGCCGGCATGGGGCCAGGCTGGTGTGCGTAACGCGCGGGGGTTGCGGCAGCCTGTTGCTGGGCGAGCAAGGCGCGGATGAACATCCCGGCTTTCGCGTTTCGGTGGCCGATACTGTCGGCGCGGGCGACGCCTTTACCGCCGCCCTGGTCCACTACTATTTGCTCGCAGCTTCCCTGGCGAAGATGAATGAGAGCGCCAACCGGGTGGGCGCCTGGGTGGCCAGTCAGGTGGGTGCGACGCCGATTCCCCCAGGGGGGAAATTTGCCAGCGGTCCTTAAGGATTCAATCATTAAATCATTCAATGATTGAATCAATTCACTTCCCATCTATCGGCTGTATGTTGACCGGAAACTGCGGCGCCACGATCGGTCGCGGCAGGATGGCAAACTTGGGTGCTTGCCCACGCACCATGGGAACTTCGTCGCAGGAGTGCAGGCGAGGGCAGTTGCAGCAGTCTTTGTAGACCTTGTCGGGCAGGTGCTCGCGCGGGGCCTCGGAAAATCCCATGCGGGAAAAGAATTCCGGGATGCGGGTGAACAGGCAAACGCAACTCACGCAGTGGCGCTCGGCTTCGCGCAATAACGCTTCCACCACTTGCCGGCCCGCGCCGCTGCCGCGATGGTGCGGATAAACCGCGATAGAGCGCACCTCTGCCAGGTGCGGCCCGTAAAGATGCAGGGCGCCGCAGCCGATGATCTGCCCGGCTTCTTCTGCCACCACAAAATCGCGGATGTTCTCGCAGATTTCGGGGAGCCGGCGGGGCAGCAGGGTCCCGTCACCGGAGTAGCTGGCGATCAGGTCGTGAATGGCCTGTGCGTCGGCCAGCACCGCGTCATGCGTGCGCATGGGCCTCCTTGCGCAGCCGCGCCAGCTTTTGCTTGACTTCGGCGATGGCTTGCCTGACTCGCGTCGGGGCCGTGCCGCCGTGCACGTCGTGTAGCGCCAGAACACTCTCTACCGAAAGCCGCCCGTAGATATCCTGCTCGAATTCGGGGCTGAACTGGCGCAGCTCTTCCAGCGACAACTCCTGCAGTTCGCAGCCCTTTTCCAGACACAGCCGCACCGCATTGCCGATCTTTTCGTGCGCCAGGCGGAAGGGCACGCCGCGTTCCGCCAGGTAAGTGGCGGCCGCCCAGGCGTTCAGTGAACCCGATTGCGCCGCCTCCTGCATGCGGGTGTAGTTGAACTCCGCATCCCGCATCCAGCCGGTCACGAGCGGCAGCAGGGAGAGGATGGTTTCGGCGGCGTCGAACAGCGGCTCCTGCGTTTCCTGCAGGTCCTTGTTGTAGGCCAGGGGAAGGCCCTTCAGAACCAGCACGAGGGCGTTGAAGTCGCCGGCGATGCGGCCAGCTTTGCCGCGAGCCAGTTCCAGCAGGTCGGGATTTTTCTTCTGCGGCATGGCGCTGCTGCCGGTGGAATACCCCTCCGGCAGTGCGAGGAATCCATATTCCTGAGAGGAGAAGAGCAGCATCTCCTCCGCCCAGCGGCTCAGGTGGAGACTGAGCAGCAGCAGGCAATTTACGAATTCCAGCGCGAAGTCGCGGTCCGTGGTGGCATCCAAGCTGTTGTTTGTGGGCGCATCAAAACCGAGCTGTTCGGCCATGCGCTCGCGGTCCAACTGCAGGGTGGCGCCGGCTAACGCGCCCGAACCCAGCGGGCAGCAGTTCGCGTGTTTGCGGCAGTCGGCCAGGCGCTCCAGGTCGCGAAACAGCATTTCCACGTAAGCCAGCAGCCAGTGGGCCACCAGCACCGGCTCAGCCCGCTGCAGATGGGTGTAGGCGGGCATGGCCGCGCCGCCTGCCTGCTCGGCGCGATCCAGCAGCACTTCGATGAGCTCCGCAATCTGCTCGCGCGCGTGATCAATCGAGTGGCGAACGTAAAGCCGCAGATCGGTGGCAATCTGCTCATTGCGGCTGCGCCCGCTGTGCAACTTGTAGCCGGTTTCGCCAATCAGTTCCACCAGCTTTTTCTCGACGAAGTGATGGACGTCTTCGGCGCTGTCGTCCTGGAGGAAGCCGGGAGAGGCGGCAGCCTTCTCCGCAATCTGGCCCAGGCCTTCTATGATGGCGTTAAGTTCTCCGGCGGTGAGCATTCCCGCTTTCTGCAGAGCCTGGGCGTGGACGCGACTGGCTGCCACCTCCTGCGCCAGCAGACGCTGGTCAAAGGGAAACGACCGCTGCCAGCGCTCGAACTGCGCATCCAGCGGCTGCCGGAATCTCCCCGACCACATCTTCACTTCGCCACCTCCATGCGCGCCTGGCTGCGCGAGCGCGCCGGCAATCCCAGAATGCGAATGAAGCCGGCAGCGTCCTTCTGGTCGTAGCTGTCGCCCATGGTGAAGGCGGCCAGATCGGTGCGGTAGAGCGAATGTTCCGAGCGGCGGCTGGCGATGGCGATGTTTCCTTTATAGAGACTAAGGATCACGTCGCCGGTGACGTCCTTCTGGGTGCTCTCTACGAAGGCGTCCAAGGCCTCGCGCAGGGGCGTGAACCACAATCCGAAGTAAACCAGTTCGGCATACTTGAGCGCGATCTGCTGCTTAAAGTGCGTCAGATCACGCTCCAGGCAGAGCGCCTCCAGTTCGCGGTGCGCGGTGAGCAGCAGCGTGCCTCCCGGCGTCTCGTAGCAGCCGCGCGACTTGATGCCCACAAAGCGGTTCTCCACCAGGTCCACACGGCCGATGGCGTTGCGCCCGCCAATTTCGTTGAGCAGTTCCAGCAGCGAAACGGGGTCCATCTCCAGGCCGTTCACCGAGACCGGAACGCCCTGTTCGAAGCCGATCTCCACCTGCTCTTCGCGGTCGGGCGCTTCCTGCGGCGAGCGCGTCAGTTGCCAGGTGGTGGGAAGCGGCGCATTGCCGGCATCCTCCAGTTCGCCGCCCTCATGCGAAATGTGCCACAAATTGCGGTCGCGGCTGTGAATCTTCTCCCGGCTGGCGGCCACGGGAATGTTGTGGCGCTCGGCGTAATCCAGGCAGTCTTCGCGCGACTTCAATTCCCACTCTCGCCAGGGTGCGATCACTTTCAGGTGCGGGGCCAGCGCCTGGTAGGCCAATTCGAAGCGCACCTGGTCGTTGCCCTTGCCGGTGCAGCCGTGGGCCACGGCCGTCGCACCCTCGCGCAAGGCCACCTCTACCTGGTGCTTGGCGATCACCGGCCGCGCCAGCGAAGTGCCCAGCAGATATTTGTGCTCATACACCGCGCCTGCCTTCAGGGCAGGGAAGACGTAGCCGGTGAGGAACTCCTCCCGCAGCTCCTCAACCACCACCTTGCTGGCGCCGGTGGCGTAGGCTTTCTCGACCACCGCCTCGATGTCGTCACCCTGGCCGACGTCGCCCACCATGGCGATCACGTCGTAGGAGTAATTCTCCTTGAGCCAGGGAATGATGATGGAGGTATCCAGGCCGCCGGAGTAGGCCAGCACCACTTTTTCAGGCATGTGCGCTCCTTCTGGGAAAGCGGCTCATGCCGCCGCCCAGCAGCAATAAGAGAATGGCTTTCTGCACGTGCATACGATTCTCCGCCTGGTCGAAAACGACAGCGCGGGGAGAATCCATAACCGCATCGGTCACTTCAGAACCGCGGTGCGCTGGCAGGCAGTGCATGAACACGGCGTGCTCCGCGGCCGCGTGCATCAGATCTTCGTTCACCTGGTAGGGGGCAAAGATCGCGGCGCGCTTGTCCGCCTCCTGCTCCTGTCCCATGCTGGCCCAAACGTCGGTGTAAACCGCGTCGGCCCCGCTCACCGCTACCTCTGGGTCTGTCCCGAGTTCAATCTTCGCGCCGGTTTCACGGGCGATCTCGTGCGCGTCCGCGACCACTTGCGCTGCCGGTTCGTACCCCTGCGGCGTTGCCATGCGGATGGTCGAACCCAGCGCGGCGCAGGTCAGCAGCAGCGAGTGGGCAACGTTGTTGCCGTCGCCCACATAGGCCAGTTTTACTCTGCGCAGATCGCCGAAGCGTTCCTGCAGGGTGAAGTAGTCGGCCAGCGCCTGGCAAGGATGCTCCACATCGCTGAGCGCGTTGACCACCGGAATGCAGGCATGCGCCGCCAGGGTTTCCACCGTGGCGTGGTCAAAGGTACGCAGCACCACCACGTCTACCCAGCGCTCCAGGTTGTGGGCAATGTCGCTCAGCGATTCGCGCGCGCCCAGGCGGCTGGCGGTCTGGTCCACGAAGAAGGAGACTCCACCCAGACTGGCCATGCCCGCCTCGAACGTCAGGCGCGTGCGCAGCGAGGGCTTCTCAAAAAACAGCACCATCTGCTTGCCCGCCAAGGCACCGCGAAAATCCGAGGGGCGCTGCTTGATCAGGCCAGCCAGGTCCAGCACCGCGCGCACCTCCTGGGGAGAGAAATCGCGGATAGAAACCAGATCTCGCGGCCAGAACGTTGGCGTTGCCCGTCCTGGGGCCGCCGGCGTCGCTTTGCTGGCATGGATTGCTTGGCTGCTCATGGCTACTCCTTCCCGAATCGTTCGTTCCTCTGGCGCCAGACGCAAGATCCTTCGACTCGGACGCGGGTTGGTGTGCCGCGTCCTCGCTCAGGATGACATCGAAATTGATTCGTGCTGCTCACGCGCCAATCACCTCGGTCCCACAGTCCACTTTCGAGAAGTAAAACTGTCCCAGCGCCTCGGCCTGCGCCGCAGGCAGTATGCGCACCCGCCCCACACCGCGCTTCAGTGCCTGCCCGCAGGCTTCCAGCTTGGGAAGCATGCCGCCGGCGATGACGGCCTGCTTCACCAGTTCGGGTACCTGTTTCACATGCAGCCAGTGAATGACCGCGCCGTCGGCGTCCTTCACGCCCGCGACGTCGGTAAGAAAAATGAGGGCATTGGCCTGGCAGGCCACGGCGCACGCCGCCGCCATCTGGTCGGCGTTGATGTTGTAGTACTCGCGGTCGGAACCCAGCGCGAGGCTGGCGATCACCGGAATGCCGCTCTGGGCCCAGATGGCCTCCAGCCAGCGGCACTCCACGGCGGCAATCTCGCCCACGTAGCCGAGGTCGCAGCTGTTGTTTTCCTTCTTGCGGGCGCGGAAGCTCATGCCATCGCCCCCGCACAGCCCGACCGCCGGCTGCCCGGCCGCGCTGATGGCCGCCACCAGTTTCTTATTCACCATGCCCGCCAGCACCATCAGCGCCACATCCCGCGTTTCCGCATCTGTGACCCGCAAGCCGTGCACGAAGGAGCTTTGCTTGCCAAGGTGCTGCAGAGTGCGCGTCAGGGTGGAGCCGCCGCCGTGGACCACGGCAACCTTGTGCCCGTCCTTCGCCAGTTCCACCACCGCCCGGGCGCAGGTCCGCAGCGTGGTCTCGTTTTCCAGCGCCGCGCCTCCGATCTTG
Organism: Chlamydiota bacterium; assembly: GCA_050257615.1. Taxonomy (GTDB): domain Bacteria; phylum Acidobacteriota; class Terriglobia; order Terriglobales; family Acidobacteriaceae; genus JAICWP01. The sequence goes on from JBLMXE010000093.1 coordinate 9,557, forward strand.
ACCACAACCTTCAATTCAAACCTTCCTTCTCGTCCCAGCCGTACATCAGGTTCAGGTTTTGCACCGCCTGCCCGGCCGCACCCTTCAGCAGGTTATCCACGCAGGAAATCAGCACCAGGCGTTGCCCGTCGTCGGCCAGGCAGAAGCCGATATCGCAGTAATTGCTGTGCAGAGAAAACTGAATCTGCGGCAGTTGCGGCGGGGCAAACACGCGCACCCACGGGCGCCCGGCATAGAATTCGCGGAAGCATGCCTCCACCTCGCCTGCTGTTGCCGGCTGGCGCAGCCGCAGGTAGGTGGTGGAGAAGATGCCCCGTGGAATGGGCAGCAGGTGCGGCGTGAAGGTGAACTCCCCGGATTCCAGTCCCAGTTGCTCCACGATCTCGCCCACATGGCGATGGCCAAACACGGCATAGGCGGAGAGGTTGTCCGCGACCGACACAAAGTGCGTGCGCGCGCTGGGTTCCTTGCCCGCTCCCGAAACCCCGGACTTGGAGTCTGAGATGATCCCGCGCTCACGGTCCACCATGCCCGCCCGCAGCAGGGGCGCCAAAGCCAGGATCACGGAGGTGGCATAGCAGCCGGGATTGGCCACCAACTGCGCCCCGGCAATGCGGTCGCGATTCAACTCCGGCAGACCATAGACCGCGCAATCGGTAACATTGGCAGCTTTCTGCGGGTCAGAATCAGAAAAGCCATAGATGGCCCGGTGCTCCTCGCGCTTTAAACGCCATGCGCCGCTCAGGTCAATCACCCGCATGCCGCGCTCGATCGCTTCCGGGGCCAGCTTGCGCGACACCTCGTGGGGAGTAGCCAGGAAGAGCACGTCCCCCTTGGATTGCGCGAGCGCCTCCCAGGAAAAGGGCTCCGGCGGTTGCGAGGGCCCGTCGGGGGGGAATGCCACGGTAACCCCGTTGCCCCTTTCTGCTTCCCGGCGCAGGAGCAAGGGAGTGCCTGTGCGTGGATGACGCGCCAGCAGGCGCGCCAGTTCCATGCCGGCATAGCCGGTTGCGCCCAAAATCGCAGTCTGTGCTTTCCCCATGATGAATAAAAATGAATAAGTATGAATAAATATTCAATGATTGTACGGAAATGAAATGTTCTGTCAAGCCCAAAGGTGGGTTCTTAGGATTTAATCATTCAGGAAGGTTCAGTTGTAGGGGCGAGCAGGCAGCGGCAGCCGCCCACGCACAACCCTGCGGTCTACATTCTGGGTTGCATCAGGCCAGCAACTCGCGCACACGCAGCACCAGTCGGGCGGCGTTCTTGTTGTTTGCCGCCACAATCAGGATGGCATCATCACCCGCGATGGTGCCCACCACCTCCGGCCAGCTTTCGCTATCCAGGGCGGCGGCCACGGGCTGGGCGCTGCCTACGGCGGTTTTTACCACCACCAGGTTCTGAGCCTGGCGCACGTCGAGCACGAATTCCCGCACCAGGCGCGAGGCCGAAGGCAACGCCGCTTCGGAAGCCGTGCCACCGGACGGCAGCGCGTAGCCTTCCGACGTTTTCACCAGCTCCAATTCATGGATGTCGCGGGAAAGCGTTGCCTGACCCACCTTGATTCCGCGTTTGCTCAGGGCGCGCTGTAATTCTTCCTGGCTGCCGATGGGGATCTCACGCAGCAGTTCCAGGATGGCCTTGTGCCGGGCTTCCTTCATAGTGGGTAGAAATGAATATAACTGAATGTACGGAAATGAGATGGGCTGTCAAGCGCAAAACCGTTGTTCACCACAGAGGACACAGAGGTCACAAAGGAATCAATTGACCTCAGGCCAAGCTAATTACAGGTTGCGTTTAAGAGGTTCACAAATCTTCATTCTTCAATCTTCATTCTTCAATTAGGTTTGTTCCTGTACCGCCCGCCAGGCCTGATCAATAGCGGTATCGGTGTAGGCGCTTGCACCGGCGTCGGAATTGGCGATGGAAATTCGACCGAACTTTTGCCGTCCGATCACGCAGGGCCTCTGGTCCTCCGGCCAGTCGGGATCGGAGAGGGAGTTGTATTCATAAGCGTAGCCGTGCGCCCAGCGGTTCACGGTGATGCCGGCAATGTCGCGGGCGGCATCGAACCCTGTCCCTCCCAGCATGCGCTGCAGTTGGTCGCGGATATTGCGTTCAAAGGTGGAAAATGGCGTGGCCATTAGCTCCCAGCGCCCAGCCCGGTACTGAGCCTGGCGCGGCGGCCCCGGCTTGCACGGGCAGCGCAGCATGAAGAGCACCATGGGCTCCTCCGGGCGGTGGGGAAACTCATATTTGCCCATGCTCACCGGAAAATCCAGCTTGGTCAGCGAATGGTAGCCGCCGGGCGCCACGATCTGCTTCGTACCCATTTTGGCGAACGGCTTCCAGTTGCGCAGCGCCACGTGGGTGTAGATGAACGGCTCTTTGACGTCGTAATGCAGCGCCGTCTTCTGCTTCTCCGGCAGCTCCGGACACAGGTAGGGAATCATCATGTTGTAGCAGGCCAGAATGCACCTGCCGGCGCGCACCGTCAGCAGCTTGCCACCACGCACGTAATCAACTTCCACTTCCTGTGCCCGCTCTGGCGGCCCGACATGCCGCGCCCGTACTGCGGTGCTGTTCAGGCGCAGGCGGACCGGAGCCCCTGTCTGGTCCAGGCGGCTGTAGTCGGCGCGCGCGGTCACCACGTCGTCCATGGTGTGGCCGGCAATGCTGCCCGGAATCAACGACCGCACCAGCAGCCGCGCGATGGAGGCGTTGCCATCTGGGAAATGGAAGATGTACGGATCCTGTTCCGGTGGCGCGCCCAGCCCCAGGCCGTCGAAGCCCGCGTACTTGAAGGATTTGTAGTCGTCGGGATTTTCAAAGCAGGAGAGGGCCGAGACCGCCTCAATGCCCACCGCGAACAGGTCGTGGGGAAACTTTTGGAAAAAGGGCAGAACCTGCGGGGTCACCTTGCAGTACTTGGCGAGAAACTGCGCATAGCTGATCTTCGCCAGTTCCGTCCGTTTCTGCGTCGGCGACATTCCCGCCATGTAATCAGCTTTTTCCGTATACACGCGCTCAATATCGCGGCGCACAGCTTCGGAGAGGGGAGACTGCGCGAGGAACTCCTTCCACGGCAGCGTATTCATGCCGACTACCAGGCGATCGGCGCCAAACGTCTCTCGATCGAAGAAGCAGGCGGTCTGCAGATGGGAGTAGATTTTGGTGTCGTAATCGCGGTAGAACTCCTGCAAGTTGATGCCGAGCTCGGCGATCAGCTGTTTGGCCACCCTGCTGTATTCGGAAGGATTGTCAATGGATTGGGTGCCGCCGTTGCTCAGCAGCAGACGCTTCCCCACGCGAAACTCGTTGCGCTTGGCGTGTCCGCCAAAGTCGTCGTGGTTGTCCAAAATGAGGATGCGCGCTTTGCTGCCCGCCGCCTGCCGGTAAAAGTAGGCCGCCGCCAGCCCGCTAATGCCGCCGCCCACAATCACCAGGTCGTATTTCTCCCCCGTGTCCTCGGGCTTGCCCGCCGTTTCCCAGAAGGCGCCATCGCGCAACCGGTGCGCTACCTCGAAGCTGCCGGGATGATTGCCGCGCATGCCCATGAGTGCGGGCGGATAGTAAGCCGGACTTTTTTCGGGAGCGAAGGCGGCATCGCCCAGCTCCGTCGCCTTCAGCCAGGGCACGTTGGCGGCCAGAATGGAGCCGCCAATGGCCAGGGCGACTCCGTCCAGAAAGTCGCGCCGCGTGATTCGGCGGTGCATGCCCAGCTCGCGGTCGCGGTCTTGTTCCATAAATTCCTAATCAACCACAGAGGACACAGAGAGCACAGAGTGATTGATGATTGACGAATGACCAATTATTCCTACCCCGGGGGGAAGGCTTTTCCTCCACCGAAATCAATAAAGTTATTCCTCTGTGAACTCTGTGTCCTCTGTGGTTAGAAAATGGTTAAAGTCTGAGCAACTCTCCCACCGCGCGATGCGCCTCATCCATCGCCTTATCGGTGTAGGCGGCGGCTGCGGCGTCGGAATTGGCGATCGTGATCCGGCCAAAGCGCTGCCGCCCAACCTCGCAAGGCGACTGCCCCGGCGGCCAGTCCGGATCCCACAGCGGGTTGTATTCATAGGCGTAGCCGTGCGGCCAGCGATTTACGGTGATGGCGGTGATGTCGCGCGCGGGATCAAAGCCGCCGCCCGCCAGCACCCGCCCCAACTGGTCCCGAATGTTGCGTTCGAAGGTGGAGAAGGAAGTAGAGAGTAGATCGTAGCGTCCTGCCATCTGCTGTGCCCGCGCCGACATTCCCGGCGAGCACGGCGTGCGCGTCATGCGCACCAGCATCGGCTCCTGCGGCGATGTGGGAAACTTGTATCCGCCTATGCTGGTGGGGTAATCAAGACTGAACGAGGAGTGGTACATCCCCGGGCAGAACACGCGCTGTATGCCCAGTTTCTGAAACGCGGTCCAATTCTTTACCGCCACTGTGGTATATACCAACGGCACCTTCGAGCCGTAATGCAGCGCCTTCTTCTGCTTCTCCGGCATTTCCTGGCAAATGTAGGGGATCATCATGTTCCAGCACGCCAGCACCACGCCGGCGCCGCGCACGGTGTAGGCCTTGCCCAGCAGCGCGTACATGACCTCCACTTCCTTGGCCGAGGCGGGCTCGCCCACGTGTCGCACCTGCACTGCGGTGCTGTTCAGGCGAATGCGCAGCGGCGAACTAGCCTGGTCGAGCCGCGTGTAGTCCACCTTGGCTGAGACCACGTCTTCGGCGTCGTGACCCGGCACCGAGCTGGGCAGCAGCGAGCGCACCAGCAGCCGCGCAATGGAAGCATTGCCGTCGGGATAATGAAAGTGATATGCCTTCTGGTTGGGCGTGGCAGCACCCCGCGCGGTGAAGCTCAACCTGCCCTCTGGCACCCGCCGCAGCTTCATGCCCTGGAAGCCGGGGAAATACAGCGCCCAGCAATCCAGCGCCGGCACCGCGTCAATGCCCACCCCATACAGATCGTGGGTGCGCTTCTGGTAGAAGGGAACCACATCCGGCCCCGCCTTCACCACCTTGAGCAGAAAATCTTTGTAGCTCATGCGCGAGAGCCGGTCGCGCTTTTCCGCTTCCGGGACGCCTGGCATGTAGTCCACTTCTTCTGTCTCAATACGCAGGATATCGCGCTGCACCTCGGGCAAGAACGGGCACTTGGCCAGGAATTTCTGCCAGGGAAGCGCCTTGGGTGTTGCCTCCATCCAGGCCCGGGTGGGCTCGCCGGTCACCAGTCGCTCGGCGCCAAAGCTCTGCTTGTCGAAGAAAACTGCCGCCTCCAGGCCCTCATACAAATCCGGCAGCGCATGCTTGGCTTCCAGCGTCGGCGGGTTGATGCCCAGTTCTTCCATCAGCCCGCGCGCCACCTGGCTGTAAGGGAATGGCGACTCAATGGCAAACGTCCCGCCATTGCCCAGCAGCAGGCGCCCGCCGGGACGGAACTCGTTGCGCTTGGCATGGCCGCCGAAGTCGTCGTGATTATCCAGAATGAGGATGCGTGCTTTGTTGCCGGCCGCTTTGCGGTAGAAGTACGCCGCCGCCAGCCCGCTGATGCCGCCCCCTACAACAATCAGGTCGTAGCTTTCGCCCGTGCTGGTGGCGCTTGCCTTCCAGTTCCCATCGCGTACCAGGTGGGCCGCTTCGAACGATCCCGGATGGCTGCCGCGCATGCCGGTGAGCGCCGGCGGATAGTAGCGCGGATCGCTTTGCTGGATACCGGCAGCCAGAAGCGGCTCCTGCGCTGACGGATCCGGCCCGGAATCCTGCGCCAGCATTCCTGCCGGCAATAAGCTTGCACCCACGGTCACCGCCACACCGTTCAGGAAATCACGGCGGCTGATTCTCCGTTCCATCCCCAGTTCCCGGTCGCGCTTCGAATCGTGCTCCTCTTGTCCCATATGATTGCCCTTCAAATCTCTGTGGCTCCGTGTCTCCGTGGCTAGCCCTTCCCCAGCAACTCCCCGACCGCCCGCCATGCCTGATCAATCGCCTGATCGGTGTAGGCAGTGGCTGCCGAGTCCGTATTGGCGATCGCAATCCGCCCGAATCGCCGCCGACCGATTACGTTGGGCCGCTCCGCTTCCGGCCATTCCGGATCGAACAAAGGGTTGTATTCGTAACCGTAACCATGCGGCCAGCGATTTACGGTGATGGCCTCGATGTCTCGCGCCGGATCAAAGCCGCCTTCGCCCAGGGTGCGCGCCAGTTGATCGCGAATTGCACGCTCAAAGGTTTCAAAGCTGGTGCTCAGCAACTCGTAACGCCCGGCAATCTGCTGCTGGCGCGCCGGCAAGCCCGGCTTGCACGGCGTGCGGCTCAGAAACAAAACCATCGGCTCTTCCGGACTCCTGGGGCTCGTGTATTTACCGATATGCATCGGCCAGTTCAGGTTAACGTCCATCCAATACGCGCCGGGTGCACGCACGCTGCCCACGCCCAGTTTGTGAAACGACGTCCAGTTGCGAATGCCCACACTGGTGTAGACCAGCGGCACCTTCACAAGGTAATGAAGCGCTTCTTTTTGCTGGTGCGGCAACTCCGGCACCAGATAAGGGATGACCATATTCCAGCAGGCCAGCACGCAGCTCTTGCCGCGAACCGTGAATACCTGCTTGCCGCTGGCATAGGTGATCTCCACCTCGCGGGCGGTTGCGGCATCGCCTGAATTGCGCGCCCGCACTACGGTACTGTTCAAACGCAGGCGTACTGGCGAGCCTGGCTGGTCCAGTCGGCTATAGTCCACCTCGGCGGTCGCCACGTCTTCCGCCGTGTGCCCAGGCACCGCGGCCGGAATCAGGTCGCGCACCAGCAGGCGGGCAATGGTTGCGTTGCCGTCAGGAAAATGAAAGCGGTAGGACCCGCCATTGGCATAGCCTGCGGCGGTGTAACTCATGCGCGGCGCGGCTCCCGGCTCCAGGTTCATTCCCTGAAACCCTGGCAGGCCCAGCGCCCAGCAGTCTAGCGCCGGCTCGGCATCAATGCCCACGCCCCACTCGCCGTTGGTGCGCGTCTGGTAGAAGGGAATCACGCCCGGGTCGGCCTTCACCACCGTCAGCAGAAAATCCTTGTAGCTGATGCGCGACAGCCGGTCCTTCCTCTGCGCCGAAGTCAGTCCCGGCAGGTAATCAATCTTGGCTTCCTGGATGCGCTCGATGTCGCGCTGCAGTTGCGGCGCCAGCGGCGTGCGCGCCAGAAATTCCTTCCACGTCAGCCGGCCCTCGCTTCCGCCGCGCCAGTCGCCGGCCGGCTCGCCTGCTACCAGCCGGTCGGCCCCAAAGGTCTGCTTGTCGAAGAAGACCGCCGGCTGCAACCGCAGCCCGGCATATAGCCTGGAATCGTTGCAGCGCGCCGCCAGTTGCGGCGGATCTATGCCCAGCTTCTTCAGCAGCCCATCGGCTTGCCGGCTGTAAGGCGTAGGGCTGTCAATCAGCATGGTGCCGCCGTTTATCAGCTGCAGTCGCCCGCCGAGATGAAACTCATTGCGCCTGGCATGCCCGCCAAAATCGTCGTGGTTTTCCAGGACCAGAATGCGAGCCCGCTGGCCAGCCTGCTCGCGAAAAAAATGCGCTGCCGCCAGTCCGCTGATGCCTCCGCCCACGACCACAAGGTCGTAGGACTCGCCCGTATCGCGTGGCGCGCCTGCACTCTGCCAGAAGGTGCCGTCGCGCAGACTGTGAGCGATCTCAAACGATCCGGGCTGGCTGCCGCGCATTTCCGTCAGCGTAGGCGGATAGTAGCCCCTGTGGTTCTGCGGTTCTGCCACCTCTGCCGGGACCGGACTGCCTTTGGGTAGAAGGGTAGCCCCGACCGCAATGGCCATGCCGTTCAGGAAGTCGCGTCGGGTGATGGGCCGGTCCATGCCCAAATAACAGTCGTGCGCTGTGCGCTCTTCATCTTTGGCCATTACGATCCTGCACGTGTGTGGGGCGGGTGGTGCCCGTGCGGCAAGCTTTGGGCAGCCGGTTGGCTGCTATTTGCGTGTCCGGGACAAAAACCTGAGTGATTGGCCACAGCGTTCAAAAACCCTTCTCCGTGTTCCTCCGTGTCCTCTGTGGTGAAAGAATACAGAGGGTGGGCGAGCGACTGCGGTGCCGGTCTGCGGCAGGCGTTTCCACTGGGAGGTCCGAAGTGCTTTCTTTAACGTTGCGGGATTATAGCAAGGTTTTTGTTCCGCGCAAGCGCTTGCTCGTGGCACAATGGGCCAGCGAGGACAGCATGATCCGCCTGAAGGTCAATGGAGTGGACCGCTCCTACAGCGGCGATCCCGGGATGCCGCTGCTGTGGTACCTGCGCGACATTTTGGGTTTGACCGGCACCAAATACGGCTGCGGCATAGCCCTGTGCGGCGCCTGTACCGTGCATCGCGACGGCAAACCCATCCGCTCCTGCGTTACCCGCATGGGCGCACTGGCCGGCGCCAGCATAACCACTATCGAGCACTTGTCCGCCGCCGGTCTGCATCCGGTGCAGAAAGCCTGGATGGAGCACAACGTTCCCCAGTGCGGCTATTGCCAGTCCGGCCAGCTCATGCAGGCGGTGGCTTTGCTCAGCACCACGCCCCATCCCACGGATCAGCAGATCGAGGAAGCCATGTCGGGCAACATCTGCCGCTGCGGCACCTACAATCGCATTCGCGCCGCCATCAAGGCTGCAGCCGGAGAACGGGCATGAGCGACATTCTGAATCTCAGCCGCCGCGGTTTCCTCAAGGGCATGGTCACCACCGGCGCCCTGGTGCTCAGCGTGCGCATTCTTCCCAGCGGGCTGCTGGCGGAACCAGTTGCCTACGCCGGCACGCATGCCGACCACTCCACCCTGCACCCTGGCGTTTACCTCGGCATCGATACGGACGGCATGGTTTACATCGTGGCACATCGTTCCGAGATGGGAACGGCCATCCGCACCTCACTGCCCCTGGTTCTAGCCGACGAACTGGATGCTGACTGGAAGCGGGTGAAGATCGAGCAAGCCATTGGCGATGCCCGCTACGGCTCCCAGGAAACCGATGGCTCACAGTCCATCCGCGAGTTCTATGACGCCATGCGTGAGGCCGGCGCCACCGCCCGCCTCATGCTGACGCGCGCCGCCGCTCAGCACTGGAACGTACCGGAGAGCGAGTGCCGCGCCGAGTTGCACAACATTGTGCACGCGTCTCCAATGCGCAAGCTGGGCTATGGCGAGCTCACCATGGCCGCTGCCAAACTGCCGGTTCCCGATAAGAAGGAGCTGCAGTTCAAGCCGCCCAGCGCCTGGCGCTACATCGGCAAGGGGATGGCGAGCTACGACCTCGCCCACCTGGTCACCGGCCAGGCGGTGTACGGCATGGACGCGCGCATGGACAACATGGTCTATGCCTCGGTGGAGCATCCGCCGGTGCTCGGCGGCAAGATTAAGTCGTATGACGACAAAATCGCGCTGCAGGTTCCGGGAGTGCGCCAGACCATCCCCCTTGACACCTTCAAGCCGCCGCACGAGTACCAGGCGCTGGG
>JBLMXE010000094.1:0-3622 GCA_050257615.1 Chlamydiota bacterium
AGTTGGTAGTTGGTAACTACTGCTTGCGATGAGCTCTCACCAGCTACCAACTACCACGAGCTACCAACGACCAGATACCAGCTACCAACTACTGTTTTTTGCGGGTGACGGCGCGGTGCAGGGTCTGGTCGAGAGCGGCCTTGGCCTTTTCGTATTCCTCCTGGGAAATCTTGCCCTGCTGGCGCTCGATCTCGAGCTGGAAGATTTCCTCCTTGAGGGCCTCCAGCAGCAAGCCCGAGCGGTCACGTTCCGGAACGGAAGTTGGAGTGGCAGTAGCCGCGGGGGCAGTTGCGGTGGCGCGCGTGACAGCGGATTTGGTCCCGCCACTACTCGAGGATTTGCTGCCGCCGTTGCCCGCGGGGACAGCAGCAGCACGGGCGGGGGCGCCGCTCTGGCGCGTCACCATGTAGATGGCGCCGAAGCCGAGCATGGCGACGAAGCCGCCCAGAATGTACCAGCGCCACTGATGCAGGGGGTCGGGCGCATCTGTAGGAGGGCCGAGGCCGCCGCCGGGACGGGTGTCGTCGCTGGCTTGCGCGCCTCCCATGCCGCCGCCCGGGCTGGCCTGATCACCCTCGGTGGGGAGAACACCACTGCCGGAGACGGTAAATGCCACGGCTTCTCCCGGTTGGACCTGGGTGGCGACCTGGATGTTGGCGGTGTTGTCATTCATGGGCTGGAAGCGGGCAGCGTTGTCGGGCTTAAACTGCATTTCCTTGGGCAACATGACCACGAAATGCTGCTGCGCGACCAGCGGCTTGGGATCAATTTTGGCCTGGCCGGAGTAGGGCAGGTGATAGCCGATTTCGAACTGGGTTTCACCGGGTCGCAGGGGAAACACAAAGGTATAGCGGCCCTTCTTGTCCAGGGGGACGGGGGCGGAGTTGACGGGCTGGCCGCCGGGCGACTTGGCCAGGGAAGTATCTATTTGCGCGCCGGGGGGCAGCTGAATTTGATAGTTGTCGTCGCTCATCTGGGAGCGTGGGGGCTTGGAGTTGTTCTGCACGGCGTACAACTCGAGCACCTGCAGTTGTCCGTTCTGAACCTGGAAGCGCATAACATCCACGGTGGTGGAGACGGCGTCGAGCTTCTTGGCGACATCGTAAACCTGCAAAGTCACGGAGTTGGTGCCGGGAGGCGCGGGCTGGAAATAGTTCACGCCCTGGTGATTTACGCGGACCAGGTGTGGCTGCGAGAGATTGTCCACGTTGAGGGAGAATTTGCCCTTGGAATCAGTCTTGGTGCGGCCGGCTTCCTGCATGCCCTGGGCCAGCTTGATGAGGACCACGTCATCGCCGGCGGAGGGCTTGCCGTTGGTGCCGTTGGTGACCGTGCCGGTGAGGGTATCGGCAAAGGCGCCGGCGGCGAGCAGCAGGAGAACGGGAACCAGAAGCGAAAATCGCAGGTGTGAAATCCGGTGATAGGTTAAAGGGTTAGAGGCAGATGCCATGTGTTTTTGGTTGAACCGTTTCCCGGGCCGAAACCCGCATGATTTTTGTTGCTGACTGGCGCTACCCCAAATCAGGACCGCGTTTTCCCGCGGTGCGGCGTGCGATACCGGAGGATCGGTCTAGCCCTCTAGTGTGGCGATCTCCGCCAGGATGCCGGCGGCTTCGGTCTCCAGCGCCGTTTTCATTCCCTGGTAATCGGCTTCGGGAAACTTTCCCGCCTTGTATTCGAAATTGAGGTCGCGCAGGTTCTCATAAACCGCTTCCTTGCGCTCGCGCAGGTAAGCCAGCCGGGTTTTCTCGGGCGAAGCCTCAATTTGCGCCGGCACCCAGAAGACGTAAACCAGCGTAGCCAGGGCAAACATGGCGCAAGCGGCGAAGATGATCATAATTCCGTTTCCCGTTGCGCCTGGTCCCGAAAGCGCTCCAAAGCAGGATCTCCAGTACCCGATCCGGCGCTGGGGGGCGGCGGTTTGCGTCCCCAGGCTTTCACAACCATGGCTACCACACCCAGGCCCAGCACCAGGGCCAGATAGGGCATGATCCAGGCGACGCGGTTGAAGCCTTGTTGGGTGGGCGCGGCCAGCACGGTGGTGCCGTACTTTTGAATGAAGGCCTGCAGCACCAGATCGTCATTGTCGCCGTGTTCGATGGAGGCGATCAGTTCCTGGCGCATGTGATCGGAATAGGTGCAGCCGACGTGGTTGCATTCCAGCAGAATCTGGTTGCAGCCGCAGACGCACATGAGGCGATGGCCCAGGTCGTTGAAGCGGGCGTTCTCGTCGCCGGCGCCGAGAAAGGCGAAGATGGCCAGGCAGAGCAGGGCGACCTGCCATGTGCGGCGTAATGCGAGTTGGCGAGAACTCTTCATCAATCGCCCGCCTCGGCGGCGGCGGTTGCGCGCACTGCCGCAGGAGTCGCCAAGGGCACGCGTGCCGCTTCCGGCACCATGCACAGCATGGTTCCGCCGACCATGGTGAGCCATCCAATCCAAATCCACATGACCAGCGGGTTCAGGTGGACCTTAATGATGGGCCGACCAGTATCTTCGTTCACGCCTTCATAAACGACGTACAAATCCTCTTTCAGGGTGGAGCGGTTGGCGACCATGGTGGCCATCTGCTGGCTAGCCTTATAGAAGCGCCGCTCGGGATAGAGGGTAGTGAGGGGCTTTCCGTTTTCGGTGACGTCCAGAATGGCCCACTCGCTGCGGTAGTTGGGCTTGTCGTCCTGGGTGTAGGAGCGGCAGGTCAGAGTGTAGGCACCGATGTTCATGCGGTCGCCGTAGCCCATTTCCTTTTCCTTGTCCTGGTTGAAGGCGGAACCAGCCAGGCCGATCATCACAAGAGCGACGCCGAAGTGGACGATGTAGCCGCCGTACCGGCGGGTATTGCGGTGGGCGAGGCGGGCCATGCCCCCGAGCAAAGTCTGGCCGGTATGGCGGGCGATGACGCGGCCGCCGCGAATGAACTCGGAGAAAACCGTGACCGTGACCAGCACGGAAAGGCAGATGGTCATCAGCGAGTAGAGTGACGACTGCGACTGCCATGGCCGCACGCCGAAAGCAATCAGAATGATGGCGGTGACGGCTGCGGCGAGCGCCGGGATGGAGAAGTTGCGCTTCAGGCTCTCAAAGGAAGTCTTGCGCCAGGCCAGCAGCGGACCCAAAGCGGTGAGCAGCAGCAAGAGCAGGGCGACGGGGACGTTAACGCGGTTAAAGAAGGGCGGGCCCACCGTCACCTTGTGGCCCTGCACCCATTCGGAAAGCACAGGAAAGAGCGTGCCCCAGAGCACGGTGAAGCAGGCCACCAGCAGAACCAGGTTGTTGAAGAGGAAGCTGGATTCGCGCGAGATCAGCGATTCCAGGCGGTTTTCGCTCTGCAGGTGCGAGCGGTTCCTTACGAAGGCGGCAACACAAACGGCGAAGGTCAGCGCCAGAAATCCGACGAACCAGTTGCCGATGGAGGATTGGGCGAAGGCGTGGACCGAACTGACCAGTCCGCTGCGGGTGAGGAAAGTGCCGAAGATGCAGAGCAGGAAGGTGGCGAAGATGAGCCACATGTTCCAGATCTTCAACATGCCGCGCTTTTCCTGCATCATCACGGAATGGAGAAAGGCGGTGCCGGTGAGCCAGGGCATGAGGGAGGCGTTCTCCACCGGGTCCCAGGCCCAGT
>JBLMXE010000095.1:0-4313 GCA_050257615.1 Chlamydiota bacterium
CGGTTTTCAAAATCCGCCAGAGCCTGGAAGTAGGCCAGGTCAATGTCAACGACAGTAGTCTGGCTGTCGAGCAAATTGAGGAAGTCGGTGCGGTCGTTCTCGTAGGCAATCACGGTCGAGCGGAGAGTGGCCTCGGACTGCGGCTGCAGAACCTCATGATAGATATCCGCCATTCGCTTGGCCGCCTTCGCTTGCACCAGCGCTTCCTGAATCTGGCCAAATGCGGCGTTACGCATGGCGTCGAGTTCGGCGTCCTGCTCGCTAGCTTGGGTTCTTGCGGCGGCAATTTCAGAGTCGTGTTTGCGATGATTCAGCCAGGGCAGGTTCATCGAGCCCTCCAGCATGTAGTTGTTCCGGTGGTCGGAGCCGGCGGGCATGAGCATGTATCCCGCGGCCACCGTGAAATCCGGCGAATAGCCTTTTGAGGCCAGCGCCTGCTCCTGCCGGCTCTTCTCTACTGCGCTCCGCGCTTGCGCCAGATCGGGGCGCGAGGCCAGCGCCGTCTTCTCCAGATCCTCGATTCCCGGTAGATGTTGGGGGACAGCGTACGCCCCGCGCACATTGATGGAAGTTGCCGGATCGCGCCCCACAAGCGTATTCAGCCGGGCGCGGGCCACCTCGGCATCCTGCTCGAAGTGAATCAGGTGTTCGACGAGGCGGGTGAGCGCTACCTGGGCTTTCAGGATGTCCTGCTGCGGCACATTCCCCGTTGTGTATTTGATCCGCGCTGCCTCGACCGCCTGCCGCGCGATGGCCACATGCTCATCATGAATGCGAAGCTCATCCTGGGCGCGCAGCAGATCGTAAAAAGCCTTCCGCACCTGCACGCGGACATCGAGCCGCATGTTTTCCAATGCCGCCTTCGCTTCGGCTGCATCGGAGCGCGCGATGTCCGTGCGCAGTCCACGTTTGCCAAACCCGGCAAAGGTCTGGCTCAGCATGAACATGTTCTGTGCGGCGTTGTAGTTCCAGGGTTGGCGCAGGGGCACGCCCCAGCCGCGATACATAAAGAAGGGGTCGTCCAGCGCGCCCGCTGCCGGCACCTTCGCTTCCACCACCGCCAGTTGCCGTGCCGCCACGCGGATTTCAGGATTCCCGGCCATCGCCATGCGCTCGATTTCGCCGAGTGTGAGCGCTGGTCCGCTTGCTGCCGCGTGCGGGTGTCGGAGCAGTAACGTATCGGCACCGGGAAACGGATCCTCGCCCGCGGCGCTCAGCACGCAGGCCCATAGCAGGAACACTGCGCCTACAATTCTCATGATCTCTCCCTCTGGCAAAGACACGCGGGCCTAAGCCCGCCGAAACGGACAGGGAGAGACCTAGATTCTGAGGACAGTTATTTCAGGCAGAAACTCGCCGGGAGGGTGATGATCCTTGACTACTCCCGCCTTGTGCTCGATCGGTGGCGTCGCGGGAGCTGTGACGATCGCTACGATGTTCAGGTCCGGAACGGGCTGCTGGTTGCCCGTGGCAAACAGCGTGTAAGCTGAGCGAACTTCGGTTTTGCAGCAGGTGTGCGATTGCGGCATCTGCGCTGAACCGCACATCTCCGCCATGTGCTTGCAGCATTCCCGCTCTTGCGCCGTCATGGCCCGTCCAGGTATTGCGCACGCCAGCAGTGGGGCGGCGGTCCAATAGAAAGCCAGGAAGGCAAACGCCATGGCGGCCGGACGGCGCATGAGGTAAGTGTATGGTCGCCCTGCCCCGAGAGCAAGTGATCTGGATCACACTCGTCTGTGACCTAAGCTCGCCCGGCCCAATGTCCTCGTTGTGGCGGCTATGGCGCATAGGAAGTAGAACATGCAGGCGTTGGCGGGGATTTGCAGGTTAAAATCGAAGAAGCTGTGCACCAGCAGGCCGGTGCAACCCACCACCGCGGCGAGCCCGAGGGCTCCCGAATAATCACGCTTCCATCCGTCCAAATTGCGCAGGCCCGCACGGTAGACCTCCACAATGAACCACACCACCGCGGCAAAGCCGATCAGGCCGGTTTCCGCCAGCACCTGTACATAGTCGTCGTGCGCTGCATTCACGAATAAATTGGTGTAGAAGCTGCGGAATTGCGGATAGACAGTGGTGAAAGTGCCCAGCCCCCAGCCCAGAACCGGCTTGTGCCAGAACATCCGGAGCCCATCTTTGGTCATCGCCAGCCGCATCCAGTCCTGCAGTTCCGTGAAGTGATGCCACAGGGCGGCGGTGGCCAGCCAGGCGACAAAAGCCAGTACCAAAGCGCACACTGCTCCCAGCGCCGCTGCTGTGCGCCCGTTCTTTCGCTGGCTGAGCGCGACGCCCAGGAGCAGCGCCATTTCAGCCAGAAATGAAGCCGTACCCGCCCGCGATTGCGAAAGCACGATGGTGCCTGCCATGACTATGCCCGCAAAGGCTACCAGCGCCCGTTTGCCGCCAGCCAACAGCGACCCCAGGCTGAGCACGATGGCAATGGGCGCCAGCATCTCCATCAGCCCGGCGTAGTGGTCGTGGTTCACGTACGGCCCGAAGGGCGATCCCCCGTTGTGCAGCGTGCGCAACCAGTAAATCTTGCCGTTCGAGGTCAGGTCCTGAGCGATGGCGAACACAGCCAGTCCGAACCCGAACAGGGTCAAGGCCCAGAGAATAAACCTGGCAGAACGTTCCCCTGTGAGGCTCTGAATTGTGAGCAAGATGAGGATTCCGTAGGCCCCGTATTCGAGGCTGGCCGTGAAAGTGGCGTAGCGGTAGGCGGTAATGGCAAAGGCCAACTGCGCGGCGATAATGCCGGCAAACAGAACGGCTGGCGCGTACAGCGGGCTCGTCTGGATTTTCAGTTCGCCCGAGATCACCTGTCGTCCGGCCCAGGCCAGGAACAGCAGCGCCAGTCCCGCCTCCAGAACCGTCACGGACCACTCCTCCACCGCTCCGAAAGAAAGCACGGCGAAGAAAAGCAGAGCGCAGATGCCGAATAGAATCGCCGGCGGCCGAGGCGACGGCTCGGGCAGCGAAACCGGCGCCCGCGACGGTCGCTCAACCTGCGGGCCGGCGGAGGTAGCGGCATTCATAAATGCTTGCTTTCCACGTTCAGCGTTCTACCAGGCTCACGTCATCCAACCAGAATTTGCCTTTGATCAAAGGACCACCCGGCACGCGCGTCACCTTTACCACCAGAAGCGAACTTTCTGCTCCAGTGCGAAAATCGGCCGACTGCTCGCGCCAGCCGGTGGTCCCAATAGAATCATCCGTGAGCACGTAGGACTGGCCGGAGTAGGCATCGAGCACCGCGACGCGTGGCCCGCTGGCGCTTTCGATATCTTCCGCTTTGGTGTACACCGTGAAGTGATAGTCGGCGTTCGGCTGTACCGGGACATATTCAAACAGGCCTGGGTCGCCGATCCCGGGTCCTCTGAATACCATGCGCAGCGACTGGTTGCCGCCATGGAATTCGCTGGTGTCCACCGAGAGTTCCACCGCATCGGCTACCGAATAGCGCCAATCGAAACCGCCGTTCAGAAAATTTCTTTCCAGGCCGCCGTCCACCACCAGATTGCCCGGCTGGCTGTACGCTTGCAGGCCGCGGTGGTTCTGCAGGAGCTGCCGCCACACCTGGACCGCAGCCGCCGTTTCCCGTTTCTCAATCAGATAATCGAAAAACGGAAAAGCGTCGGAAGCAGGGAAGTGGACTCCCAGGCCCGCGAGGCGGCTCCATACTGCTTCGGCGGAAGCAGTTTGTCCCTGGTTGGTGAGCAGGCTTAAGAAAGCGAAGTAGGGCGCCGGTTGGGCGGGCACGGCTTCCGCCAGCATTGTGTTCACTTCCCGCGTCGCTCGCCAGCACAAGCCCAGGGCGGCGTTCAGCTGTTCTGGGTCATTAGCCATGACCACTCGGAAAAGAGGAAGCGCGCGTTTCAGGTCATTCTGGACGAGATAAAAATTAGCCGCTTCCCAGGCCACGTCCAGAGCGGTAGGCTCGCTGCGAACGGCCTGCTCCAGCGCGGAACGCTGCCGGGCCACATCTCCGGCCACCTGATATGCGGCTGCCAGGTCCAGCCGGTAGCGCGCCACATGCGGGTTGAGCGCAACCGCCGTTTCCAGATGTGAGACGGCACTGGCAGGATTCTGAGCCACAAACAGGAAATAGCGGCCCAACTCCCACTGCGGCTCTGCATTCCAGGGTTCAAGCTTTGCCGCACGCGCAAGGCTGCCTGGGTTCGGCTGCGCCATCAGCCGGATCGCAAGATAGTGTCTGCCGATGCCGGCGACATAGAATCCAGCCGCGATCAGGCAAGCCGCCGCGAAAGTGAGTTTTCGCAGCGCCGAATTCAGTTTCACGCGCATTCCGGTCG
>JBLMXE010000096.1:0-10940 GCA_050257615.1 Chlamydiota bacterium
CGCCTGCACGCCCTCGGCTCCGCCGCGCTCCGGATGCTCGCGCACGGCCCTTACACACATGCCCAGGGCGGAGGCGCGCCTGGCAATTTCGCGCCCGATGCTGCCCAGCCCGACCAGGCCCAGGGTTGCGCCCTGCAGCTCACCCGGCATTGGTCCTTCGAGCCACATGCGTTCCTGTCCCCAAACATGCTGCCGCTGGAAGCGGACGGCGGCGGGAATCTTGCGGGCCACGGCGAACATCAGGGCCAGCGCGTGCTCGGCCACTACTGGCCCGTGGACCGCGCGGGAGTTAGTCAGAATGACGTCGCTGGCCACCAGTTCGGGAAAGATGAGCTGGTGGACGGCGGCGGCGGTGGAGTGAATCCAGCGCAGGCGGCGGGCTTCGCGGAACTGCTCCGGGCGTACCGACCAGGCCAGCATGGCGTCGGAGTCGCGAATCTGGTCAGCCACTCCAGAGTAGTCGGGCAGCTGCACAATTTCCAGTTGCGGAAACTGCTTCTGCAGACGTTCGCGCACCCATGGCGGCGCCTGCCACAGCTCAAACCGGTGATGCAGGGCAATCAGCAGTTTCATATCGCAGACACACAGTTATATACGAGGAGGAGATTTGAGGTGCGAATCAAGCAACGGGGCGGCAGGCACTCGAGAAAGGGCAAGGCGCTACCGACCCAGAGCCGTGGAGTAAGCCCTCCCGGTAGCGCCGCCAGGAGCCTGAAAGCTTTGAGGTCAGTTTTAGCCTGCTGCTGACGATTGTCTAGTACACAGCAAGATTCTCTAGCTGCCCGGAGCCCAGGTCATATCCACGCTCACCGGGATTTCATTCTTAATGGGCATGGTGAGCAGCGTGGGCGGAGTGATTTTGAAATCCGTCATCGTGGCGGGAACTGTTCCGATAAGACGAACGTCTTTTCCTTGCATGGTCACCTGAAAGGGCAATTGCTTGTAGTTCACGGTCTGGCCGGCGAACTGCACCTGCAAATCGGCATGGATGGCGCCGGGCTTGATTTCCGATTCCGGCAGTTCGGTGCGCACCACCACCATGGGGAATTGTGCGCCGCGCGTGACCTGCAGCATGTGCAGATCGCGGTTGCTGTCGCCGGAATTGAACGAATTGACGGGCGCGGCAATCAGGAACTGGCATTGGCCGGCGTGGCACACGCCTTTGCCTCGGGCGGCGTGGCTCACTCCCTGAAAGTGGTGCAGGGGATGGGAGGCGGAGTAGGCGAGCGTGGATTGCTGCAACACCCACGTGCTATCAGCGGAAGCAAAAAGCGAGAGAGCGAAGAATAAAAGGAATAAGAGTAATCGTTTGTGCATGGGCCGTCCTTAGAACTTGATGGAAACCGACAGCAGGGCCAGGCCGTAGGCCGCGGCCGTGGCCACCGCCACCGGGCCATGCGCGCTGGCCAGGCCGTGGATTTTTTCTCCCTTGCTTTTTTGCGAATAGGCCATGGCGCCCAGGATGGGGGTCAGAATCATGCCCGGGCCGTGAATCCAGGCCAGAGCCTTGTGCAGGCGGATGGGGCCGCGCGACTTGGTTCCCTTGATTCTGGGTGCGGCGATGGCAAAGTAGGCGGTGGTGAAGTACATGCCGGCGGTCAGCGAACCCAGGCCCACGTGCAGGTCGCGGTTGGTTGAACTGGTTACGTTCTTTCCCCCGGCGAAGCCGCCGGTGATCACGGTGGCCAGCATGGGGGCGGCGGTGATCAGGCCGAGCTTCTGATGGATCTTGAGCATGTGCGTGCGTTTATCGAGGCGGGCCTGCTCCTGAGCATTGCCCTGGGTCTGGCTCTGAGGAAAGCCCAAGCCTTCGAGTGAAAGTCCGGAACTCAAGGAGACGTTCAGGGTTTGAGCAGCGCCCGCTGCCAGGGTTACGGTCTGAGTGGTGGTGCTGAAGCCCTCGGCCGTGACTGAAACCTGATATTTTCCGGGCGCGAGGTTGGGGGCCTTGTAAACCCCAGCGGCGTCGCTTTGCACTTCCGTGGCCTGGCCGGTGACCACATCTTTAATGGTGACTTTGGCATCGGGCACAGCTTGCCCGGAGGCGCCGGTGACCGTGCCGGAGAGCGCGGCCCCGGTGGTCTGAGCGGGCGAGACCTCAGCAACAAGAAGGAAGATCGCAATGGCGGCAATCGCGGAGACGGACTTCACTCTTTGCTGTTTCATGGGAAGACCCCTTGGAATATTCCGGCTTGAGCAAATCAGCAGGTTGGAGAAGGCGCGCCGAAGTTGACGATTGCTGATTGACGATTGACCATTTCCCGTTGCGCAGTCCCCACTGACAATCGTCAATCGCCAATCTTCAATCTGCAATGGTTTGCCTTTCTTTACAATTCCTGTTTCGGACGAAGAACTAGGCTATCGGAAAAGATGCCGGTTGTGGGCGATACGAATAGTTAATTTTGCAATAAATTTTGCGGCCAGAGATTCTTGTCCGCAGGCGTTTGCGGGCTCCCCGGCTGGGGACAACAGAAGGTGATCCGGGGCAAGAGTGCGGAATGAGGCTGGCGCGAACGGGAGAATCGCCGGAACGGTGATGTCCCGGCGACCTCGTTCTGTTTCTTACACAAAAACCTCGCCCGGCAGGGCGGTAAGGGTGCGGGTTGTCAGGGTATTTTGAATGAATCGCTTGGGCTCGGCCAGAGCCCCGGCATCAATCTGTTTGCGTTCGATTCGCAACTGAAGCGCACGCTCGATCTGTCGCAATTCCAGGGTCTCGGCGGCGTTGACCAGAGTGGAAGCGCGGCCGCGGGCGCCGGCGCGTCCGGTGCGGCCCACCCGGTGGACGAAGTCTTCCGGCAAGGTGGGCAGGTCATAGTTGATGACGTGCGCCACATCCTCGATGTGCAGCCCGCGGGAGGCGACGTCGGTGGCCACCAGGACCTTGAAGCGCCCTTCCTCGAAGCCGCTGAGCGCGGCGTTGCGCTGGGGCTGGGAGCGGTCGCCATGAATCATGGCGGCAACAAAGCCCTCGCGCAGCAGGTGTTTGGCTAAGCGCTCGGTGCCGCGCTTGGTGCGGGCGAACACCAGAGTGCGCCCTTTTTCGGTACGCAGCAGGTGGCAGAGGGCGTCAAACTTGTTTGCTGCCGTCACCTCGAAGGCATGCAGTTCGACGCTTTCCACCGGCTTGAGCGTGGAGCCCAGGGCAATGCGCACGGGGTTGCGAGTGTATTCGCTGACCAGTCCGGCCACCGAGGCTTCCAGGGTCGCCGAAAAACACATAGTCTGACGGTGCCTGGGGAGCACGCCCACGATGCGGCGCAGAGAAGGCAGGAATCCCATGTCGAGCATGCGGTCGGCTTCGTCGAGCACGAGGATGGTGACGTGGCGAAGGTCCGCCAGTTTGCGTCCGAGAAAATCCTCCAGGCGCCCGGGCGTGGCTACCAGCACGCGTGCGCCGGAACGAATGGCGTTTAGCTGACGTTTTTCGGCGGCGCCGCCGATGATTAGCGCGGCGGGGGGAAGCGCCTTTGCGCGCAATTGCTCAAACTGTTCATGCACCTGCATGGCGAGCTCGCGCGTGGGAACGAGCACCAGGGCTTCGACGTGGCGCGAGGGCGGCGATTGCAGCAGGCGTTCGATGATGGGCACCACAAAGGCCAGGGTCTTGCCGGTGCCGGTCTGGGCGGTGGCCATCAGGTCTTTGCCCGCAAGAGCGTGCGGGATCGCGGCCGCCTGGATGGGCGTTGGGGTGTGAAATTCTGCTGCGGAGAGACACTGCTGCAGAGAGGCAGACAGGGGCAGTTCGGAAAAGCTGGTCATGCGAATCATAATCTTTCTGGAGAGGCGTCTCGCGAGACGCACTCAACATGCGATTCGCGACGGTACCAAGGAAGCCGCTCGATAGTTTAGTTTTGCGCCGGGAACGAACGGAGAGCAGGAAAGCCAAGGAGGGGTCAGACCGGAGGTTTAGATCGGACTGCCGCGCCACCAGCGAACCGTGGTCACTAGCGTCTGGCACAGTATAGCATGGGCGCACGGGCAGGTCCGCCAGGGTGATGGATTAACTAACAGGATGCCTCGCCAGCCTGGAAGCCGGCTTCGCGGCACCCGCCCTTTGCTCCCCTTGCAAGCTTTAGCAAACATGCATGTTGCCGATTTACGGGGGTCCGGCCGGTGAAACGCGTATACTGACAATACCGCTTGACCACGAAGACACATCGCAGCCCATTCAGCCTGCGCCTTCGCGATTGAGAGGCTTGGCCTCGCCGAAGGCGCGCCCGCCAGCGCAACGAGTCTATCGGTTCCAGAGAGTAGCGATGATAGGGCAGCAGAACGTCGCTGTGCCTTATCCCGCTTCCTCGAAGAACGGCGGAAGGAGCTATGCAACGTTGACCAAATTTACGAAGGTTGTGGCCGTACTGGCGCTGCTGGCAGGGCTTTTTTCGCGTACTGCTGCCGATTATCGGACAGGCCTGCTAATCGTGATCTGGGCGGCAGCCCTGGTGGTGTTGGCTCAGGCGTTGTCTCGCAGCAATTACTTCTGGATGGGTGTCTTCCTCGCGGTGGCTTGCTTGTTCAACCCCATTCGTCCGATCTTACTTTCCGCTAGTCTGATCCTCATCCTGGACATCTCCACAGCCATTTTGTTCATGATCTCGCTGGCGGTGTTGAGATCCAGGCCGCGCCTCTCCATTGCCTCCATTACGGGGACGGCATCGCGAAGCGAGTCCTTATGAAGCAGCCCTTAGGTATTGCCGCCAGCAAGAAACGAATCCTCCTGGTCGCCACCGATGAGGTGCGGCGCGACTTGCGGGCGCGGGTGATGCGCAAAATGGGGGTGGACGTGGACTGCGCCGCCGATATCAGCGAAGCACGCTCTTTATGGCGAGCCGACTCCTACAATCTGGTGCTGCTTGATGTCATCCAGGACACGCGCCATGTGGAAGAATTTTGCTGCGACATCAAAGCCGCCAAGCCTCCGCAAGCCGTGGCTTTCCTGGTGGGCAAGCCGGAGTACCTCGCTGCTTCCCCCAACGGCGAGGTGGTGGCCGGCCCCGTCGAGCACAGCGGCCCTGTCTGTTGGGGGGAAGTGGTAGCATCGTTGTTTACCAGCGCTTGTGAGAGTCTGCCGCGGCGTTGGGGTTTTCAGGAAGCCGCCTGGCGAATGGCAGCCGCACGCTCCATGAAAGATCCGTCCCGAAACAGCTCCCGCCCTGGCCCAAGGGTGGGAGCCCGGGCGGAGAGCAAAGCGGCGGCGAGTTCCTGGGCCGAGGCTGTAGCGCAGCATTCGAAACCCGCGGTTGAGGTATTACCCATGATTGCCGGAACGCCACTGCTTGCCCCGCAGGCGGCAGCGGAGACGGCAGCCGAAGCAGCATCTGATCCTTATCCGGAGAGAACACGATGAAGAACCTGTTTGTCGGAAATTTGCCCCACGCCACCACCGAAGATGAACTGCGCGCTCTGTTCAGCGCACATGGCAATGTAGAGAGGGTCAGCCTGGTGACCGACCGCGACACTGGCCGTTCGCGCGGCTTTGCGTTTGTGGAGATGAGCGATGCCGGCGAGGCCGACAAGGCGGTCGCAGCTTTGAACGGCACCGAGCTGGGCGGACGGGCCTTGAAGGTGAATGAAGCTCGTCCCAAAGTGGAGCGCGGCTTCGGCGGGCAGGGCGGACGCTCGCGCGGTTCGGGACGCGATGACTATCGCGGCCACGCCCGCCAGCCGCGCGAACCCCGCTGGTAGCTGCTTTTAACTTAACCTGGCCGGCGCTGTCGCCTCTTTGGGGATGGCTGCCCGCCGTCGATGTGTGTTCTGGGGGAAATTATGCCTGGTAGAGGCCGTTCGACTTTCAACAAACGTCAGAAGGAGATCTCACGCCAGGAAAAACGGCGCGAGAAGGCCGCCCGCAAACAGCAGCGCAAGCTGGAAAAGCAGGCGTCTTCCGAAAGCGCTGCTGGTTCGGCGACCTCCCAGTGGTCCACCGATGATTTGCCGCCCGACAACAGCGATTCGGTTACTGTTCCATCAAATTCGCGGGAGAACGACTGAGCGCAACCATCCGCGGCGCTCAGGGCAGGTGGGTGATGTGCGCACACGGGCACTGTAAGACATGCCTGATTCGGCCTTTCGACCGCCGCATGTTTGGCCGACGGTAACGTGATCTTCCCGCCAAGGCCCGTTACACTGCTCTAAATTCCTGCTGTGCCCTGCCCTCTAGGGCGGCTTGGGTCCGGTGGTTTATTGCTCGGGAGGACACCATGGATTTGGCAAAGCCTGGTCAGGTGCTCAAAATGCAGACTCAGTTGCGCCAGAAGATGCGCCTGCAGCCAAGGCAGTGGGCGTACGGACTGCTGCCGATGGAGTTGATTACGCAGCGGCCTCCGTCAGCTCTGCACCTGCCGGAACCTCTGCCCCTGGCGACCGCCCTTTTCTCCGTAGCCAGCATGGCGTGGTTCTTCCACTGGTGGACGGGAAAGAAACGCATTCTGTAATCCGCGACCTGCCTCTCATGCCGCAAGTTTTTAGAACCCCGGCGGCCGTTCTGCGGCCACGCCCAGGGAGCGCTCCATAGCCAGACCCACGCGGGCCATGGTGCCTTCATCGAACAGTCGCCCAATTAACGTCACCCCATACGGCACGCGCCGCGGCGTCGCAAACGTGGGCAGCGGATGCGCCGGATCGGGGGCCCAGTCGCTGCGCGCCTTCGTAACCTCGATAAAGCCTGTGCGCAGCGTCAGCGAAGGATGCCCGGTGAAGTTGGTGATGGTGAGCATTTCGTCGCGCAGGGAAGGGACCAGCAGCAGATCCACCTGATTAAAAACGCCGGCCATGATCTCGGCCACCTTGCGGCGCAGGCGATCGGCCTGCACAAAGTCCACCGCAGAGAGGAAGCGCGCCTCGCGGAAAATGTTGGGCCAGGCGTCGGGCGCCTGAGCTTTCAGCTGATCCAGTCCGCCGCTGAGTGTGAGTTCCTCAAAGGCGGCCGCCGCTTCCGCGAATAAAATCAGTTGCAGCGAGCCATACGGCCAGTCGGGAATGAAAACCTCAACCGGCTGCAAGCCCAGTTTCTTTAGTTCCTGGAGCGCGTCGCGATCCACCGAGGTGGCGGGCGGCTGGTGCATCCAGGCAGGGAAGTAGCCGACGCGCAGGCCGGTGACCGGCGCATTCACGTCAAAATCAAGGCGGCTGGGCAGACTGGCAACATCGCCAGGATCGGGGCCGCTAATCGCCTGCAGCACCAGCACGGTGTCTTCGACAGTGCGCGCCATGGGTCCAAGCTTGTCGAGCGACCAGCACAGAGTCATAGCGCCGGTGCGCGGCACGCGGCCGTAGGTGGGGCGCAGCCCGGTGATGCCGCAGCGCATGGATGGGTCCACGATGCTGCCCCCGGTTTCGCTGCCGATGGCAAAGGCCACCAGGCCGGCAGCGGTGGCGGCGGCTGGACCGGCGCTGGAGCCGCCCGAGCCCTCCTGCGGCAGCCAGGGATTCATGGTCTGGCCGCCGAACCAGATATCGTTGAGCGCCAGCGCGCCCAGGCTGAGCTTGGCCACCAGCACCGCGCCCGCTTCCCGCAGCCGCTGCACGACGACCGCATCCCTGGTGGGCACGCGATGGCGGAAGGGCTCGGCTCCATAAGTGGTGGGAATGCCGGCGGTGTCGAGCAGATCCTTGGCGCCCCAGGGAATGCCGTGCAAGGGCCCACGATACTTGCCGGCGGCGATTTCCTGGTCGGCCTGCCGCGCCTGCTGCAGCGCCAGCTCGGGCGTGAGGGTGATCACGCAGCGCAGTTCAGAATTGAAACGCTGCAGACGCTCGAGGTAAATCTTCGTCAGGCGCTGGGAGGTGAGCTTGCGAGCTTCGATCCAGTGAGATAGCTGCGTGACCGGGGCGAAGGCGATGTCTTCATCTTTTGAGGGCAGCGGGCCGGGATCAGCTTGGCTGCGCACGAAGCGGTCGCGTTCCGGTCCGGCTTTCAGTCCCGGCAGGACGGGGTCCCAGACCGAGGCGGGCGCCAGGGCGGTCTCCAGCGCCACTTTGCGCGGGCCGGTGCGCCGCTCGTAAAGAGGCGCCATGGTGCTCGCCCAGGTGCGCGCGGCCAGGGCGCGGTGAGCTTCCGTCATGCGCGCCTGCACCAGCTTTTCCGCTTCCGCAAAGGTGGCAGGCGAGACGGCGGGTCCGATTGCCGGCCCTTCCCCAAACGCGGAGGGCATTCCAGGCGGCGTCTTTTCCGCCTGCTGGGCGTGGCCCGTGGCCGCCGAGGCTAAGAGGAACAGCGAGGTTTCAGTCAGGAACTGCCGGCGCGATTTGGACATGGTTCTCCGGAGTTTTCGAACAGCCATATTAAACGTTGCCGGGCATCTGCGAGGCGCGATTTCGCGCTGGCCAGCGGGGAGGCAGGAGTAAGCGGTCAACGGGGAAATTCCCCACATTTGCCCGCGCAATTCGTGGTGGTGTATGCGGCTTTCTGTGCGGGCAAATGTGGAAACCCGCCCGCTTGCTGCAGATTGTGATGAATGATCCGAGTGCAGGAAAGAACCCCTTTTTGAGGACGCGGAAAACGGCCGACAACTCAGGATCTTCGCCTGAGATTGACTTGGGGCAGGTGGGGGCCTAACATCCTTCGGCGCGGCCCTATTGACTCTCAGAATGGCAGGAGGTCACCATGTCCGTCGAACCTAAGGGCGCCAGCGAAGACTCGAAGGTGTGGGTTCCGATTTGCTGCAGCCAAGTGATGCGGCACAGCGTGTTTGGGAGCACCGAAGGCAAATCCGTGGCGGGGGCGCTGGTCTGCAGCTCCTGCGGCCGGCATATATTGCTTCAGCCCCAGCCAATCACTGCGGTACAGGAGCTTTCAGGGCGGGTAATTTCACTGCTCACGACCGCCAGATCCCATAAAGTGGAAAATCTGGCGACCGGCGAGGACGCCGGCGACGACAAGATGGGGGAAGAAACGTTGGTGTGAGTGCTGGGTGTTTCGACCGCTGTAGCCGATATGATTTTTTCGCAGTGCCTGAAGGCGAATCTCTTGAGTCGCTGCATCGGCACGGCTGAAGCCATGCCCTGATACGAGGCTCTCTCCCGAGTTTTTATTTTCTTAGGTCAGCCTGCAGAAGAACCTCAGAAGGGTGTGGTGCGAAAGGGGGGACTCGAACCCCCATGGGTTGCCCCGCCAGATCCTAAGTCTGGTGCGTCTGCCAATTCCGCCACTTTCGCATCGTGGGGAGCCTGCAAAATTATACCGCCCTGGCGGCAGGTCACGCGGGTAACCACGGTGAGGCGCGCGCTGCGCCAACCGCGCAGCCTAAAAGCGGAATTGCCGGCCCACGGCCCCGCGTGCTTCTTTACAAATGCCTCCGTAGCATGTTTCATAAGTGCGTCTTGGCGGCGCCGGCGTACTGTGTGGCGAGGCGAGTCAGGAGGCGCATTATGCAGATCAAGAACAAAGTGGCTGTGGTTACAGGTGGTGGGAATGGAATCGGTCGGGCCCTGTGCCGGCGCTTCGCGGTCGAGGGAGCACGCGCGGTGATTGTGGCCGACATTCAGAGGACGGCAGCTAAGGAAGCGGCGAAGGAGATTGGGGGCAGAGCCGTTGCCGTCAATGTCGCATGCGAGGCCGAGGTAGCGCGGTTGGTGGAGGAGGTAATAAAGGAGTTCGGAGTCATTGACCTGTTCTGCTCCAACGCGGGAATCGGAGCCAAGGGGGGAGTGGAGGCGGGGGACGAGGAGTGGTCACGCAGCTGGGAGGTGAATGTGATGGCGCATGTGTATGCGGCGCGCGCGGTACTGCCGCACATGCTGGCGCGCCATGAAGGATACCTGCTGCAAACCGTCTCCGCCGCCGGCCTGCTCACCCAGCTGGGCTCGGCGCCCTATGCCGTGACCAAGCACGCCGCCCTGGCGCTGGCGGAGTGGATCGTGGTGACCCACGGTGATCAGGGGATCAGAGTTTCGGCGCTGTGCCCGCAGGGCGTGCGCACCAATATGCTGCTGCGCGCGGAGTTTGGCGGCGGCGCCTTTCTGCTGGAGACGGCACTGGAGCCGGAACAGGTGGCGGAAGAAGTGGTGAAAGGGCTGGCGGAGGAGCGCTTCCTGATCCTGCCCCATCCCGAAGTCGCCGAATATTTTCACCGGAAGGCCGCCGACTACGAGCGCTGGCTGCGGGGCATGCGCCGCCTGCAGGCGAACTCCGAGACACTGAGGCCCTCCGCCTGAGCGCAAGCCGGGGCGCATTTACTGGTTCCGCATTCCCGCGTTGGGCTGGACCAGTTTGGGATGGCCACAGGAAGTTGTGAACGCGGTCCGCCCGCGGGTGTAGTCTGTAGTTGTACTTTGGCTTTGCCCCCGACGAAGCCCGATCCACCCACGGAGTTCTGGGATGCCGGCTTCATCCCCCATGCAGCAGCTCTTGCCGCAATCCCCCGAGGATCTGAAGGCCGCTTTTTACTCCGCCGGCGCCACCCTGGCGGAGCGAACTGGGGCGGTGGAGGCGGCGCTGCGCAGTCCCGCCGGCCCTATGCTGCGCCAGGCGGCAGGCAAGTGGATTGTGGAGCACCTGCCCATCGAGGAATTGGTTCCGGAAAAATATGCCCGCTGGCGGCTGCTGGTGCAGGACGCCATGCAGTTCACCGTTTGGACCTTATCGGCGGAGCGCCTCGCGCCCAAGCTGGTGGAGCAGTGGCAGCTTCCCGCCAACACGCCCACGGAAAAGCGGCTGCTGCTTCTGATCTCCAAGGTGCCCGGCCTGCAGAAGCTGGGCCAGGTGCTGGCGCGCAACCGCCACTTGCTGCCCGCGCTGCGCCGCGCCCTTTCAGAATTGGAAAACGGCATCAGCGACATGGACGCGGCGGAAGTGCACAAGATCATTCTCCAGGAACTGGGCCCGCGGCTGGAGGAGAACCGGGTGAAGCTCAAGCCGGGAATTTTTTGCGAGGCCAGCGTCAGCGCCGTGGTCCGCTTCACCTGGTGGAACCCCGAGCTGCGGCAGCGGGAGCGGG
>JBLMXE010000097.1:0-5272 GCA_050257615.1 Chlamydiota bacterium
CCGGGTGGTCGCCGCTCGTGATCTCACGCTCGATGCGGGCGCGAACCGCGGCATCGTGCAACCGGGCCAGCATCTTCTCCGTCCCGCCTTCGGCCACCCACGGGGGCAAAGCCGAGGCCAGTGCCGTGGCGCCGGCAAGGTAGGGATACATGTCCGCGGAAACATCCTCCCCGCGGTTGCGGGCCGCTTCGATCATCCCCACAATCTTGGGCATAGATCCCCAGCGCGTCTTGCCGATCACTTTGAGGTGAAAAATTTCTACCGGCAAGTGCGCCTCGCGGCCGATCCGCAAGGCTTCGTCAATGGCGGCAACTTCGGACTGGCCTTCGCTGCGCATGTGGGTGGCATAGATTCCCCCATAGCTTGCCGCTACCTTGGCCAGTTCGATCAGTTCCTCGCTCTTGGCGTAGTGTCCAGGCGGGTAGATCAGAGCCGTCGAGACACCAAAGGCTCCTTGCTGCATCGCCTGCGCCACCAATCCCTTCATTTTTTCCAGTTCCGCAGCAGCAGGAGCGCGGTCGGCATCGCCCACAACCGCTTCCCGTACCTGTGCCGCGCCCACGTAGGTCCCGATGTTCAGAGGTGTGCCCTTTTTCTGCAGCCGCTGGAAGTATTCATCCAAAGTGGTCCAGTCCACCTTCAGGTGATACTGGTCGAGGTCGGGTTGAATTTGCGCCAATGTCTGCGCATCTTGCGGCGCAACCGAACCGCCTTCGCCGGTGATCTCCGTGGTGATGCCCTGCGACAGCTTGCTCAACGACCGGTTGTCTATGAGAAGCGGGTATTCCGACTGGCCCAGCATGTCAATAAACCCGGGCGCAACTACCAGCCCGGTGGCATCAATGACCCGCCCTGCCGGCGCCCCGTGCAGGTTCCCGATGGCGGCTATGCGGTCGCCGCGGATGCCCACATCGCCCGAAACCCAGGGGTTACCCGACCCGTCAATGATTTTTCCATTTTCGATGATTACGTCATAGCCGGACCCGGGCGCCGCCTTCGCCGCCGGCAGGAAGGAATGGCTGGACAAGCACAGCAGGAAAACCAGGAATAGCGCGGCGGCAACAGCATAAGCATTGCGTTTCATCATCCGGCCTCATCAGGCATTCTAAATGTCAGATAAAGATCAGGACATGCTCATCAGCGAGGGTCTCCATTCCGCTTTGCGAACGGTAAGGCGTTCCACCAGGCCGCGGTTGACGGCGAACCCCAGGCCGGGTTTTTGCGGCACCAGGATCGTGCCTTTGGCGCTGACCTCCACTTCGGGATCAATGATGTCCTGCTCCCAGTAGCGCTGGCTGGCGGAAACATCGCCGGGCAGCGTGAAGCCGGCCAGGGTGGACATGGCGATGTTGTGAGCGCGGCCCACTCCCGATTCCAGCATCCCGCCGCACCACACCGGAATGCC
Source organism: Chlamydiota bacterium (assembly GCA_050257615.1). Taxonomy (GTDB): domain Bacteria; phylum Acidobacteriota; class Terriglobia; order Terriglobales; family Acidobacteriaceae; genus JAICWP01. The sequence continues at coordinate 1,406 of JBLMXE010000097.1, forward strand.
ATGTTGCCGGCATACGTCGTGCACTTTGTGCGCCTCGCTGTAGCCACCCACCCGGCCCAGTTTGATATTGATGATCCGGCAGGCATTCAGTTCGATCGCCGTGCGGGCGTGCTGTGCGTTGTTGATGCATTCATCCAGGCAAATTGCCGTCCTGATCTGCGATTGCAGCTTGGCATGGGAGTGGATATCGTCCCACTGCAGCGGCTGTTCCATCATCAGCAACTGGTAGGCATCGAGCTTCGCCAAATGACTCACATCCTCCAGGCCATAGGCGGAGTTAGCATCTACAGAGAGCAGAGCCTGAGGGAACTCCCGGCGCACCGCGGCCACATACTCCACATCTTTTCCGGGCTTGATTTTCAGCTTGATGCGCTGGTACCCGCAATTCAGTTCCTCTGCCACCTTCTTCACCAGCGAAGCCGGGTTCTCCCGGATACCCAGAGAAACGCCGCATGGAATCTCCTTCAGGGTCCCGCCCAGCAGCCGGCTCAGGTGCACCCCCTTCTGCTGCGCCTCAATGTCCCACAGCGCATTTTCCACCCCGGCCTTGGCCATGTTGTGGCCGCGAATCCCAGCTAGCAGCCGGGCCACTTCTTGCGCTTCCGCCACTTCCTTACCGATCAGCGCTGGCGCGATGAAGTCGGAAAGGACGTGCCAGGCGGTTTCCGTGGTCTCAGAATTGTAGGACGGGGTCTCTCCCGTGGTGACTTCGCCCCAGCCGACAGCGCCGTCGGAGGCAATTTCCAGCAGCGGGATCCTGCGCTCGTGAGTCACGCCGAAGCTGGTTTCAAAGGGCGACTTGAGTCGCATCCGGATTTCGCGCAGGGTAATGGATTCGATTCGCATAACACTCCCGGTCCTTGGTCCCACCACTGCCGAACCCCGCCACAGCTCGGGGTTGGTCTGGTCATCGCACCCGGCACAAACACCGGCTGGAGGGCCCGATTCGAACCTTTTCTAAAGGGGTTGAGGAGCGAATGTCAATCAAAAACGCAACAAATAATGTTTTTTCTTGACATGTCGCATCATCAGGTGTAGCTAAGTTGCCCATCGAATAAACGCCCTTCCCCCGTGGGTGGAGGGCCAGGGATGGAAGTGTTCCTTGCCGCTCGTTTCCACTGATGGGACCGCGCACGAGGGACCTTCACCCAAGAATCGTCCTCACACTGGAGGTGTGCCGATGAAACGCGGAGCTTGCTGTGTAACAGTGCTGCTGGCCGTCATCCTCTGCCTGGTTCCTTCACCAGTTCAGGCGCAGAGCTCCAGCACGGGCGCGATTGCCGGCACGGTAACCGACCCCTCGGGAGCGCTCGTCTCCGGGGCCCGTATCAAAGTCACCAATCAAGCTACTGGGGCGGCGCGAACAACTGTTTCAAGTTCGACAGGCAACTATCTGCTGCCTCTTCTCCCTCCCGGCTCCTACCGCCTGGAGGCGGGCAAGGAGGGATTTAAGCTTTCCACCTATCCCGGCATCGTGGTGAATGTAACCGAGACAGAAGCGCTCAATGTCCGCTTGCAAGTGGGCACGGCCAGTGAAACCGTCGAGGTGCAGGGAACTGCGCAACTGTTACAGACCGAGAGCAGTGCGCTGGGTCACGTGACCGACCAGCGAATGGTAGAAAACCTGCCTCTGGTCACCCGAAACTACACTCAGATTTTGGGGCTGTCGCCCGGGGTCTCGGGGGAGGTGAATAACAGTGCGGCGATCGGACGCGGAAATGCCAGTCAATCGGCAGCTACGGCCGGTTATTCGGTTGGCGGCAACGCGACCAACGACAACAATTTTCAGATGAACGGAGCCGAGGTCAACGACCTTTCGGGCCAAGGCAACATCAGCGGCGGCGTTCCCGTGCCCAACCCCGATGCCATCCAGGAATTCAAGGTTCAGGTCGGCCAGTACGACGCCTCCTACGGCCGCAATGCCGGCGCTAATGTGGACGTGGTGACCAAGTCAGGGACCAACCAGTTCCACGGCGACCTCTGGGAGTATTTTCGCAATACCGCCCTCAACGCCAATGACTACTTTCTGAAGCAGAATAACCAGCCGCGGGGAGTGCTCAACCAGAACCAGTTTGGCTTTACTTTGGGTGGGCCGGTAATGAAAGACAAGCTGATGTTCTTTGCTTCCTATCAGGGCACTCGGGAAAGAGACGGCTTGGATAATTCCGGCGGCTGCCTTACCACCGGAAATCTTCCTTTACTTTCGGGTAGCGCTGCCGGCCGCACTGCCTCGGCGCTCGCGCAGCAGTTCAAGGGGCAAGCCGGCATCCTGGGTGGAACCATTAACTCGGCGGCCGACATTTCGCCCACCGCTCTGGCGGTTTTGAACGCGCAGCTCCCGGGCGGCGGCTTCATGGTTCCGGCGCCACAGAACGCAGCCACCGGCCAGAGCACTTTCAGCTCCTCGTGCGCCTACACCGACGACCAATTCGTCTCCAATCTCGATTTTTATCACACCCAGAAGAGCCATCTCTCCGGTAAATTCTTCTTTATGAACAGCAACGTGACGGGCGCCTTCCCCGCCAGCCAACTGCTGCCCAATGTGCTAACGGTGCCCGGTTTTCCCCGCGGGTATGTCAACAATTTTCGCGATTTTTCTCTGATTCACACCTACGCTTTCAGCGATCATCTGCTCAACCAGGCCATCCTCGGCTATCACCGCATTGGCAGCGACCTCAGCCAGGGCTATCCCAACCTCAATTTTGCCAACGGGTCGCCCTGTGCCGGCAGCGGCTCCGGTGTGGCCACCTTGGCCAGCTTCTGCGTGCCCGCGCCTGCCTTTGACAATCCCTACCCCAACATTCAGGTGATTGGGGCGTTTAACGTCGGCGGCAACGGGCAGGGCGTCACCATGGCGCAAAACTACTACGATTTCAGCGATTCTTTGACTTACGTTCACGGCAGACATTCGTTGCATTTCGGCGGAGGAATCAATCGCACCCAGATCAATTTCGATAATTTTCACTTCTTCGGAGGGCTGGTCTATCCCAGCATACCGGATTTCCTGCTGGGCAATGTTTACCTGAGCATTGACGTGCCGGGAGTGTTTGACCGCGCCTGGCGAGTTTGGGACGGTAACCTCTACCTGCAGGATGACTACAAGGTTTCCTCCCGCCTGACTTTGAATCTCGGTTTCCGCTATGAGCGCCAGGGACAGCTGGGAGAATATCTCGGCCGGGCGGCGACCTTTGACCCGGCAATCGCCAATCCCGACCCGCCGGCGCAGGGAACCTTGCAGGGCTTCATTGTGGCTAACAATTTTTCTGGCGGCACGATTCCCGCCGGCGTCACCCAGGCCAGCACCAACACAGCCATCAATAACGACGGTCAGAATGGCTGGGAGCCGCGCATCGGATTTGCCTGGCAACTTCCCGGGACAGACCGGATGGTGTTGCGTGGCGGTTATGGAATCTTTTACACCCGCACCACCGGCGAGCCCTTTATTCAATTGCTGGCGGCGCCCCCCTGGGGCACGATTCGCCAATTCCTGGTGCCGGGCTCGGTGAACGCGGCTTTGCCTCCGTCTCCCCCCTTCCCCGTGTTTAGCCCTTATTCTCCTACCACGGATTTGACGCCCACTGCCTTCTCGGTACACTTCCGTCCCCCCATCCTGCAGCGCTACAGCATGGATCTGCAGACCGAACTCAGCGACAACTGGATGCTGGACGTGGGCTACCAGGGCAGCCGGGGAACCAAGCTGCTGCAAACGCGGTCCTTCAACCAGGCGCTCTCCGCATCGCCTTCAGACCCCATTCGCGGTCAGACCTCGAATGATCTGGCCAACATTGCCCAGCGCGTGCCCATTGAGGGGATGGACCCAGCCTTTTCCACCTTCATTGAGTCAGCCGGAGCCTCCTGGTACAACGC
>JBLMXE010000098.1:0-5739 GCA_050257615.1 Chlamydiota bacterium
CGCCGGCACCACGGGGTAGCCCAGCGCCTTGTAGGGACGTTCTGCTTCCGGGCGCACGCGGCGCAGCCGAAACAGTCCCAGCACGGTCAGGATATAGAACAGCAGCGCTGCGGAAATCACATAGTTCAGCAAATTGCTGTAGAGATTTCCATATTGCCGGGTTGCGGGATCGTAGGTGAGCGGCAGGACCAGGAACATGGCCCATACACCCTGCACCGCCAGCGACCAGGCGGGCACATGGGCGCGGTTGAGGCGGGCGGCGGAAGAAAAAAACAGGCGCTCGCTGGCCATGGCGTAGTAAACACGGGCGCCGGTCATGACCAGTGCGTTGACCGTCCCAAAGGTGGAAACCATGATGGCGGCCGCCATGGCGATGGTTCCGATGCCCGGGAAGATCACCCGCAGCATGGCGGTGGCCACACGGTCAGCAGGGGCGTGCTGCATCGCAGGCAGGGGCAGCGTAACCAGGTAGGCGACGTTGGCCAGGAGATATAGCGAGATCACCAGAATAGTGCCGATCACCATGGCCAGGGTCACGTTGCGCCGGGCGTTCTTCACTTCGGCGGCGGCAAAAGCGATGTTGTGCCAGGAATCGGCCGCGAACAGCGAGCCGGTCTGCGAAACGCACAGGGCGATGAAGAGTCCAAAGGCGCTGCCCGCGGTCAGGCCGGGAACGATGGGCTCGAAGTCGTGCCGTACCCAGGCATGGACAAAATTGAAATGGATAGCGCTGGCGCTGCGCCCCAGCAGGATGCCCACCACGATCAGCGCGAAGAGCGCGCCCGTCTTGGCGCTGGTGAACACGTTCTGCACCAGGCGCCCGTACTTCAGTCCCCGGCTGTTGGTAAGCGTCAGCAGGGCAATGATGAAGAGCGCCAGCAGTTGCGCCGTGGAAAGCGAAATTGCGTAGTGCGTGCTGATGTGCACCGGCGCAATCAGGTATCTGTCTTCCGCGATCACCGGCCAGATCACGCCCAAAAAGCGGGCGAAGGCCACGGAGACAGCGGCAATGGTGCCCGTCTGAATCACCGTGAACAGGGTCCAGCCGTATAGAAAGCCCCAGAGCGGCGAGAAAGATTCGCGCAGGTAGATGTACATGCCGCCGGCGCGGGGCATCATGCCCGCCAGTTCGCCGTAGGAGAGAGCGCCGGCGATGGTCAGCAACCCGGCGATGGCCCAGGCCACCAGCAGCCAGCCGGCGCTGCCGATGAGGCGCGACATGTCGGCGGAGACAATGAAGATGCCGGAGCCGATCATCACTCCCACCACCACCATGGTGGAGTCGAAAAGGCCGAGACCACGGGTAAACTGGGGAGAATCGGTGCCGGAAACGGTATCGTGATCCACGAGGAGCCTGTGAGCGAGCGGACTATAGATCAAGGCAGCGGGCCCGCGCTTGACGCATCGTATATTGTATCCATACAATTAGCCACTTAAATTTATGGCCCGCAAAGCTGCTTCTTCCCCCTCTCCGGCGCTCACCCGTCGGCAATTCGGCAAACAGGCTGCCTGCGCGGGCCTCGCCACAGCGCTGGCCGCCACGCCGGTTCTTGGCCAAGCGGAAGCGCCGCAGACCTCACAAAAACAGACCGCGGCCGGCGAAAACGGCGAGTCCCGTTATCTGGAAATCATCCGGCGCTATGGAGAACGCTTGTCGGAAGAACAGCGCAGGCGGCTGCGAAAAATTCTTGCCTATAACGAAAAGCTGTTGGCGCCCATTCGCGCGTTTCCTTTGGAGAACGGCCAGCCGGCGGCCACAGTGCTGAAATTTTACGATGACGCAAACGCCGTCTCGCTCACTTCGGCAGCGGACGGGCGCGTTTCCAATCGCAACGGAAAGAATGGCCCTTGCTGAGCGACGACATTCTCTACCTTTCTGTCCGCCAACTGGGCGAGCGCATCCGCCGCCGCGAGCTTTCCCCGGTGGCGCTGGCAGAGAGCTACCTGGAGCGCAGCCGGAAGCTGGGCCCACAATATAACGCCTACGTCACCATCACCGATGAGCTGGCACTGGCACAGGCGCGCGCCGCCCAGCGCGAAATTAACGCCGGCCACTATCGCGGCCCGCTCCATGGCATCCCCTATGCTGCCAAAGACCTGGTGGCGGTGAAGGGCTACCCCACCACCTGGGGCGCGCGGCCGTACGCGCATCAGGTTTTCGACTACAACGCTACCGTCATAGAACGACTGAACCAGGCGGGGGCGGTACTGATCGGCAAAGCCGCCATGATCGAACTGGCTGGCGGCCTGGGCTACGAATCGGCCAACGCGGCGCTCACCGGCCCCTGCAAGAATCCCTGGAACCCGCAATATTGGACCTGCGGTTCCTCCGCGGGCTCAGGCGCGATCGTTGCCGCAGCCATGGCGCCCTGGGCGTTGGGTTCGGACACGCGCGGCTCCATCATCTGTCCTTCGGCGTGGTGCGGCATCGCCGGGCTACGTCCCAGCTTTGGGCGCGTAAGTCGCCACGGCGCTATGGCCATTGCCTACACCATGGACAAGCTTGGTCCCATGGCACGCACCGCCGATGATTGCGGGCTCATCCTCTCCGTTATCGCTGGGCACGATCCTCAGGATCATGATTCCCTGCCCGCTTCGCTGGCGGCATTCCCCTATAAGGAAATGGCGACGGCCGGACCGTGGCGCATCGGGCGACTCACCAATGTTTGGAACAAGACGGATCCGGGGCTGGAGCAGGCCGTGGAGGACGCCCTGAAAGTCATGGAACGCACCGGGGCGACGATACGCGACGTGCAGGTGCCCGACGGTCCCTATGAAGAAGCGGCGGAGTTGACCATCCTGATGGAAGCAGCGTCGGCCTTCCAGGATTTGATCCATTCCGGCCGCTGTGCCGAACTGGACGATCCCATGGGCCGCATCAACGGCTATGCCAGCGAACAGTTCACCGCTCCCGAGTACCTCCAAGTACAGCGCGTGCGCCTGCAGCTGCAGGGGCAGATTGACAAACTTTTTGACGAGTTCGACGTCCTAGCCACGGCCGGGCAGTCCACAGCGGCATCGCCGCTCAAGGCGCCTCCCGACGACGGCACGGAAGAGCCGCTGGAACGGCGCGCGCCGGACGGCATCTCTAGCCTGTGCGGACTGCCGGCCATCACCGTGCCTTGCGGCTTCAGCAAGGAAAAGCTGCCGTTCGGCATCCAGTTCATTAGCCGCGCGTTGCACGACCAGACGGTGATTGCCGCCGCCCATCGTTTTCAAATTCACACGGATTGGCACCAGCAGCGGCCGCCGCTGCCGGCGCGCTGAGGCCACGCTTTCAGGAGCGAACCAGAGATGGAGCTGAGGAAAATACGCATCATTGATTCCCACAGTGGCGGTGAACCCACGCGGCTGGTCATCAGCGGCGGCCCCGACTTGGGCCAGGGACCGCTATCGGAGCGCCTGCGCCGATTTCGGGCGGAACACGATACTTTCCGCTCCGCCGTGGTCAACGAGCCCCGCGGCTCCGACGTGATCGTGGGCGCGCTGCTCTGCCAGCCGGTGGACCCCGCCTGCGCCGCCGGCGTTATCTTCTTCAACAACGTCGGCTACCTGGGCATGTGCGGACACGGCACCATCGGCCTGATTGTCACGCTGGCCTACATGGGGAAAATCAAGCCTGGGAAGCACCGCATCGAAACTCCGGTGGGAACGGTCATGGCCGAATTGCACCACGATGGCCAGGTCACGGTGAACAACGTGGCCAGCTATCGCCTGGCGGCTGATTTGGCAGTCGAGGTTCCGGGCTACGGCCGCGTGCAGGGCGATGTGGCCTGGGGCGGCAACTGGTTTTTCCTAGTACGCGAACACAGCCTGGAATTGACTCTTAAGAACGTGGAGGAGTTGACCAACTTCACCTGGGCGGTTCGCCAGGCACTGACCGCCGGTGGAATAACCGGCAAAGACAGGGCGGAGATTGATCACGTGGAGCTATATGCTCCATCGCAATTGCCGGGAGTCAACAGCAAGAACTTCGTGCTCTGCCCGGGCAAGGCATACGACCGTTCCCCTTGCGGAACCGGCACTAGCGCCAAGATGGCTTGCCTTTACGCCGATGGCAAGCTGCGCGAAGGCCAGGCCTGGAAGCAGGAAAGCATTGTAGGCAGCGTGTTCGAAGGAACCATCACGGTGAAGGACGGGCAGGTGTACCCCAGCATCAAGGGTTCGGCGTTCGTCAACTCCGAGGCCGACCTGATCCTGGACTCACGCGATCCGTTTTGCCTGGGAATTCGGGCCTGAAGCCACAACAGCCACCCCGATACCTACAAAACAGCGTGGATACAATATGTTGCGCCCCGTGGTATATTCACTTTTTTCTGAATACTTGTCGGCAATCTTTACAAATGGCTCCCGAATCCAATTCCAGCCTTGCTATCCCCCGTCAGTCGCTGACCTCGGCGGTCGCGGAAAAGTTGCGTGAACAGATCATCCGCGGGGAAATCCCCGAGGGCTCGCAGTTGCGCCAGGACGCCATCGCCAACCAGTATCAGGTAAGTCGCATTCCCGTGCGCGAAGCCCTCCGCCAGCTCGATGCCGAGGGCCTGATCACCATTGTTCCCAACCGCGGGGCTGTGGTGCCCGCCCTCTCGCCCGACGATGTGGAAGAACTTTTCACCATCCGCGCCCTGCTGGAGCCGGAAGTGCTGAAGCTTTCCGTTCCCGCTCTGACCGAAGATGACTTTCAGAGGGCGGACACAATTCTGCGCAAGTACATGAAAGAACTGGGCCGCGAGCAGCACGTCTCCGCCTGGGGCCGCCTGAACTGGGATTTTCATTCCATCCTCTATTCCCGCGCCGGCCGCCCCCACATGATGAACATCATCCGCAACGTCAATGCCAATGGCGAGCGCTACACCCGGCTGCAGCTCTACCTGACTCATGGCATGAAGCGGGCCAACCGCGAGCACCATGAAATGCTGGAGCTATGCCGCAAACGCGATGTAACCGGCGCCTGCGAACTCCTGCGCCAGCATATCCTCTATGCCGGACAGTCGCTCAAGCAGGTCCTGCAGGAACGCCGCACAGGGGTCACAGCGGTGCCGGTCGGCCGCAACCGCAATAACTCGGCTTCTGTATAAGTCTCCCGTCCCAAGCTCTGCCTGCCAACACCAACAGGCGTTCTTAATTCCCTTTTCCTGCAGATCTAGAGCGGATCCACAGTTAACGCAAACCCTAAACAGCAGGTGTGAGAACCTTTGATGGATAAGGGCTGGACAGAGTGGAAGCCCCGGACTTCAGTCCGGGGATGCAGCGGCCCAAGACACGTTGCGACTTCAGCCCCTGTGCTCGATTCCTACTTGGGCTGAAGCCCAAAATAATGTAGGCATCTGTGCGGCGGGGCTGAAGCCCAGCGCTTCTACACCTGAGCCGCGCTAGAGCGGATTCACAACTAAGTGTGACCCTAAACGGGAGGCGAGAGGCCTGAGCGCCGACTGGAGGACACAGCCTCTCTGGACTCGCTCTCAAACCTCCTCTCCCCTGTGGAAAGCAAAAGGTCAGAGATTACGGGATTGCGCTAGTCGTTAGCCCTGCCGACAAATGACCAAGGTCAAAAATTTCGGTCCGGCTTATTGACAAAGATAAAATATCGTATACAGTATCCGACCATCATTCTGTGGGGCTGTAACACCGACAACCTGAATTAGGAGGCGCTATGACTCGCCCTTGTGCTGGTCCATTGCCGTGGCTTCGCTCTGCCCTGCTCCGGGCAGCTCTGCTCTTCACCCTGTGCTTGCCTGG
>JBLMXE010000099.1:0-8289 GCA_050257615.1 Chlamydiota bacterium
GCGGCGTCCGCCCAGGCCGGTTATGCCGGTGAGTACGCGCCACTCCAAAGCGAGGAATACCAGATTGAGAACGAGCCAGACGTGCTTGGCGGGCAGGGGAGGCATGCCGGCAAAGGGAACCATGGGAAACAGCGAAAATGGCGTCAGAGGAACGAAGCCGACCAGCGGTTGTTCGATTTCAAACCGGTGCTTCTCGTGCTGCAGCCAGGTCCAGTCATAGAGCCGCGCAAGCGGATAGCCCTCGCGATACAAGTGGGCCGCCAGGTAATAGTTGGGAAAATCGGTGTGCAGGGTTTTCCATGCCGGACGCAGGCTATTCCAGCAGAAGTTCGCCACGAGCAACAGCAGAAGCAATGTTTCTCCGGTTGCCAGCGTGGCCGCCGGCCAGGAAGGGCGGCGGGTGGGCGAGCTAAAAGGTTTTGCCGGCGGGGAATGTTCCATTTCGAATAGTGGAGCTGCGTTCACGATTGCCTTCCTGCAGATTCGGGTTGCAGGTGTAGAGAGCACACGCATCGCCGGCAGGTGGCGTTATCCGCAATGGAAAGAGATTGCCGGAACGCCATGGCGGTTTCGCTGTTGAGAATATCCTCCAGGGAACCGGTGGACAGATTGCCCAGCTGCGGATGAAAAAAACATGGCCGGACGGTTCCATCGGCTTCCACCACCGCGGATACCCAGGGCGCATTGCAGGCGGGAGCAACGGGCTCAACCAGTCCCAGGTGTGCCCGAAAATGCAGGACGATGCGCTTCAGCTTGTGCGGGCTTTCCGCGATGAACCCGGAAGCAATGTCTGGCGCGTGCTGCTCCAGCATCAGGTCGAGTTCTCGGTCCAATTCCTCGGCTTCGCCGGCAGAAAGCGCGACCGTTGCCGTACGCTCGGGGCTCCAGCCGCCGGACCGGTTGAAGGCGGAAGAAGCCAGGTCGGCGGCAAGGAACGAAATGGAGTTGAGCTGAAGGGCTTTGGCGGTATTGACCGTGGCACAGAGGTGGCGATGATTGCTCTTTTGCACGGTGCAGCGCCCGCGAATCGGCATTTGCGGCTGCAAACGGCGGACGGCGGCGATTCCCTGCGCCAGGCGCTCAAAAGCGCGCGGACGCTGCCGAATGTACTCGTGGACCGCGGGCGGTCCGTCCAGGGAAACAATCAGGTCGTCCACCATGGCGGCCACCATCTCCGCTTGCGGACGCAGCAGCAAGCCGGCTGTCAGCAGTGTCACTCGTATGCCTTCGCCCCGCAGCAGTCGGCAAAGGGCGGCCAGATCCGAGTGCAGCTGCGGCTCGCCGCCCGACAACACCACCCAGCGCACTTGCAGGGCGCGCAGCGAGTGAAGCTGGCGTTCGAGGTCGGCAGGCGTGATCTCCCGCACCTGGCGAATACGCCAGATGTCGCACATAAGGCAACGGCAGTTGCAGCGGTTATGCGGAAACAGCACCAGCACGGGCAAGGTGCGGATGCGGTGGCGCTCAGAGTTCGTCGTCCCTGGCGCGGGCAGGGCGGAGAGAGAAATCACAGCCGCACCTGCTTTCCCGCCAGACGGAAGCTGTGACCGAGGTGAGGAGTGGCTTGCGCGCATAGCCACTGCAGTGGCGCGCGAATATAACGCTCACTGCGGTTTACGTGAATTTTAGTGAGCTTACCGCCAATCTCTGCCGGGCCGCGCCTGGCAATCTCCGGCGAAGCCAATCGCACTGCGCCTCCCAGGATCACCATTTCCACGCAGGCAAATGACGTGCGGGTGAGCGCTTGAGCGGGGGTCGCGCGGCGGTCCAAATCCTTGAGGGCGAAAAGATCGGCAATTCCACCGCGCACAATGCGGCCTTCACCGTTGCGCAGCCCGAGCGCCTCGGCCGGCCGGGAGGTGACCATCTCATAGCTCACTTCCGGCCGCGCGCCCAGCTTGCTGGATACAAACGCTAGTTCATCCAGCAGATCGCCGGTGCTGGTCAGCGGCGAATCGCTGCCCAGGATGATCCGTTGGTTGGCCTCCGCGACGGCTGTATCTATGGTGCGGCCCAGGGTGAACAGGTTCGAAGAGGGGCACCACACTGCGCAGGCGCCCCGTTCTTGTACCAGGCGCCACCCGCTGGTGTTCAACCCGACTGCATGGATCAGCACCGTTCGTTCACCTAAACACCCGAGTCGGTCCAGCTTGAAGATTTCGTTGCGGCTGCGCGTGTCCACGCCTTCCCCAAGATGAATGAAAAATGGCGCGTCCGCGGGAGTGGCCCGAAATGCGCCGGCAACATCCTGGCCCATGGTGAGCGAGTGCGCCCAGCCATATGGTTTCAAAATTCGGACGGGGAACTCGGGGTTGTCGAACTCGGCTGCGTACGGATTGTGCTGGCAAACGGTGGTGACTCCGCACAACAGGTTCTTCACCCCGCCCCACCACAAGCGCACCGGCTTCGGTACCTGGCGGTGATTCCACACCGGCGGTTGCTCCGGCCTGTAGATATCGTGCGCCCAAGTCTCAAAGTTTTTGTAAGGTCCGTTGCCCAGACGCGGATAAAGGCTGAATTCAAGATGGTCGTGGCTGTTGATGAGGCCTGGGAACAGCAGATACCCGTCGAGGTTCAACTCCATTCCCGGACGGGATTTGCGGGTAACCGGCCGCGTTTTTAGCTCGGCAATGCGGCCGCCCAGTATTTCTACGTCGGCATTCACCGTCTCCGCCGGGCCCAGGACCACGCGCGCCCCAGTGAGCCGCAGCGTGTGTCTGTCGCTGCGTTCCGTCAGGTCCGAAGCAGAGTGCCTCCGCCGAGGCGTTTCAGGATCGAATCTGAAATGACAAATCAACGCGGCGGGAAATCCGCTCGCCGGCTCGAACAGGGCCTCTTTGCCACGCAGGATGAAGACATTCCGCTCGGATTCCGCGAACGCGGGTTCCTCGCAATGCCGCAGGCGGAAACCCGCTCGCGCCAGCACGCGGCAGAGATGCGCCGCTGAATGAGTAAAGCTCTGAATTTCGTAGACTTGCTTTTCATGACTGAACGACCGGCGCCACCCGCGAGCGCCGGCGTCAGGATGAAATTCGGAGATGAACAGATCAGCGCCGCGGCGGGCAATGCGGGCCAACTGCCGCACGAAATCTTCCAGGTCAGGCACGTATCCCAGAACAAAGGAACAAATGAGAAGGTCCGCGGAAGAGGCGGCCAGCGGAATCGCGGCGCAGTCAGCCTGCAATAAGCGGGGGGCGAGCCCGGGTTTGGCGGCGGCTCGAACCAGCATCTCGGGCGACTGATCGAGGCCGATAGCGTTACGCGCACCCGCGGCGAGGGCACGCTCCAGCCAGCGGCCCGTACCGCAACCCAGGTCCACTACATCTCTTCCTGCCGTCGCCGGCAACAGCAGGGGCCCGAGAACCCGCTCTTCCAGGGCGAGCAGGGGATTGGGTTCCCCGTCGTAAGTCGGAGCCCAGAGCCGGTAGGCATCACGCGCCGGCAACAGCTGCGAGTTCGCCGGACAGCTCAGCAGGTCTTGCATTTAGACGCTCTCGAACTTGGGCTTGCGCATCGCGACTGCGCGTTGCGCCCAGCGCAGCTCTATGGGCGCGGCATAGACGCGAGCCATGTAGCGCCAGGAGCTCAGCGCTTGCAGGGCGCGCCGGCTCCAGGCCGGCATATGAATGTCCTGTACCGTAGGCCAGCGCGCCGCCACCACCACCTCGAAATTGTCAATCCGGCGGCGGGTACTCGCCTTCAGCCACGGCGTTTTGGGGTCAATACGCAGCGTGAAATTGAGCCAGCGCTCCGTCGCCCACTCCTCCGGGGTAGAGGGAAATTCGATTTGCCCGTCCACCTCGCCATACATGTGGTCGCGCTGTGGAACCGGCGTGTAGTGATAAATGATGATCTCCGACCGCGGGTTCAGGCGCTTGATCTTGCGTACGAATTCCAGGCACTCGCGCGTGTCACGCTCAGGGTCGTGAGGATTTCCGATCACGAAGGAAAACTCGGGAATGATATCGAAGCGCCGAATGCGGGTCGCCAGCTCCAGGGTCTGACTGGTGGTTATGCCCTTCTTCATTTCCTTGAGCACCCAGTCGGAACCGGACTCAGCTCCGAAAAAAATCATGGCGCAGCCGGCCCTGCGGATCGCCTCCAGCGTGGAATCGGCGTAACGTCCGACAATATCTACGCGGCCCTCGCACCACCAGCGCATCCCCAGGGGCGCCAAACGCTCCATCAGTTCCCGGGTGTGGTTTTCGCGCAGAAAAAAGTTCATGTCATAGAACTGGACGGAGTCCACGCCGTACTCTTTCGCCAGATGGCGCAGTACAGCTTCGGTGCGCGCCGGCGACTCCATCTTTTCCCGGCTGCCATAGGCGGGAACCACGCCGCAAAAGCTGCACTGGAACGGGCAGCCGATGCTGGCGTGGTGCGCCGCCGTCCGCTTCCCGAAGAAGGACGGCAGCACGTACTTATGCGCCGGCAGGCGATGGTAGGGGTACCAGGGATACGAATCCGGACCTTTCATTACCCGTTCCAGATTCTTGTGGTGATTCCCCTGCCCGTCCTTGTAAGCCAGCCCACGCACCGTTTCTGGCGCCCGTTCCCCGCGCAGCACGGCGAGAAGTTCGAGCAGCGTGTCTTCGCCCTGGCCCCGCACCGCGTAGTCCACGTACCCGGCATTGAGGGCGGCGTCTGTATAGATGGATGGAAAGTAGCCGCCCCAGGCGATGGCCACACCGGGATAGCGCGAACGCACGGTGCGACAAGTGGGAATCGCCGCCACCATCTGCGGCCCGGGCATAACGGTGACCGCAAGCAGTTCGACCCGCTGGCGGGCAATAAGATCGCAGATAGTGGTGGTGGGGTCGAGATCCACGTTGCCGTCCACGATCACATAGTCCTCCCGGCCTTCTAAAACCGCGGCCAGGGCCAGTACCGAAAGCGGAAAGCGGCGGCTCCGCGGGCTGGTGGCGCGCGGATTGAAAAGGATGATCACGCACCCGCCTCCGTCCAGAATATGTAGAACTTCGAGGGCTCGCGGCGACGCAGCAGGCGTGCCTTTACCGGCCGCAACGCCCATTTCCAGCCGTACCAAGGCTTGCAGATCTTCCACCGCAGGCGCAGGCGGTCCGACACATCGTCCAGGGCGGCCGCCGTGAGAAACTCACGGCTGGCAATGCTGTCGGAAGCGAAGCCGAACCTTCCGACGAACTGCTGCTTGCGTTCGTCCGCCATTTGATGACCGCTTTGTTCCCGGTGATAAAAAGGAGAATCTACGATCAGCAAGTGGCCGTTTGGCCGCAGACAGCGAATCGCCTCCCGGATCGTCGCGCAATAATCTTCGGAATAGTGCAGCGAAGCGTTGAAGATGACGAGATCGAACTGCCCGCCGGCAAAGGGCAGGCGATCCATTTCCGCACGGAAGCGGGGGAATAGCCAGCCCAGACTGTGGCAGTAATGGCGAGCCGCCCCCAGGCCGTCGGCATCATTCTCCAGCAGGTCTACCGCCACAGGAAGATGACCGCGCTGGGCCAGCCGATAGCTCAGCCATCCATTGCCCGCGCCGATGTCGAGGATGTCCAAGGGCCGCTTAGAGGACTCCTCAATGGGACCAAGCACCCTCCTTAGCAGGTACCGGAAAGAGATGCAGCGTATGCTCCATTGCCAGGCATTGCGGCCGGTCAGATCGGCGTAGGGCAGGGAAAGGTAATAGTCGGGCGAAGAAGATCCACGCCCTTCCTGGGCGCGTACCTGCTGGTAGTCCTGCATAAATTGTCGAAAATACTGTTCACGTTCCGGAGCAAGCGCCTGCCAGATGCCTCTGCAGCTGCGCAATACGAAGCCGCACAGCTCGCAGGCATGTTCGCAATCCTCCGAAGGATCAATTGCGCCAATGGAGTGAGTGCAAACCGGGCATCGTGCCAGCAGCAAGGCGGTCCGTGGCCAGGACGATTGTTGCGGGATCGCGAGACTGGCGCTGATGTTCACTGGGGCATCCTACGCAACTTCAGCAGCACGTGGTCAGCAACTCCGCGAAGGCAGGGCAGGGAACTGACGTGGCCATCCAACTCCTCCGCCGCGCGTAGAAGTCTGGGAAAGCGGCGCGCGTGTGGCTCGATATAAGAAGGTGGCACAAAGAGGCCTACTCCTCTCAGGGAAACGAGGCAGAACTCAGGGGCGAACAAACGCTTTAGTACTCTCATGGATGGGTAGTGCACGCGCACCAGAGAGCCCGGCGTCAATTCCGCGGTGATGCCGCCTTGCTTTAGCCGGCGGAAGGCTTTGGCCGGCCTGGCGTGGGCCAGCCACCATACTGTTTCCCAAACGCAAAAACGGCTCGCCAGGCACAGCAAGAGGTGGCCCAGGGGACGAACCAGCCGGGCCAGGTTGCGCGCGACCGGTCGCAGATCCGCTACGCAATTTAACCCCCCGAAGTTAGAGAAGGCGCCATCGTAAACCGAGTCAATGGTTCCCAGTTCTTCCGTGCCCAGCACTGCAAACTGCACCGGCAGGGGGCTGCCAGGAGTGAGTTGCCGCCTGGCCACACGGATCATGGCCGGCGAAATGTCAAAGGCGTCCACGCGCACGCCCCTCTGCGCCAGATAAACGGCGTCCACGCCGGTTCCGCAATTCATCTCGATCACCCGTTGTCCCGGCGCAAAGGTGGACTTTAATTCCCGCCACACCGCGTTCCGTTGGGCGCGGCCAATCAGCGAGTCAGTAAAGACGCGGTCATAGGACTCCGCCAGCGCGTCGAATGCCGCCGGACGTAGTTGGAGTGGCGCTGTGGTAACCATCTCAGGCCTCTGTCTCCGTAGAGGTGACCCGCAGCCCCTGCCGCGCCGCCGCGATTTTTGCCTGCAGCTCGGTGGTCGTGGCGGTCTCGCCCTGCTGAAGCCGGCTCAGTTCCACTTCGCTGCGCAGGAGTTCGTCCGCGAATTGAAAGAAGCGTCGCGAGTGCCGCCCGCGCACGCGGAAGTCACGGTCCGAACCCTCATCCCACGCCGTCGAACTCACCACGCTGCCGGCTACATCGTCGAAATAGGGTGTTCCCTTGATGGGATATGCCACCGTGGTGAAGAACACATCCGGCTGGCTGCGCTTCACATGCTCGACCGTCGCGAAAATGTCTTCCAGTTCCTCCCCCGGGTAGCCCCACATGAGGAACATCCCGGTCTGGATACCGCGAGCCCGGCACAGGGCCATCGCCTGCTGCACCTGCTCCACTTTCACCCCGCGCTCCATGGCGTCGAGAATGCGCTGAGAGCCGCTCTCCGACCCAATCCACACCCGGAAGCAGCGCAGTTCCGCGAGCGTGTCCGCCACTTTTTCATTCAGTCGGTCCGCCCGCGTGATGCATTCGAAAGGAACCAGCAGGCCGCGGTCTTTGACCAGCGCCGCATATTCGTGGAGCCAGCCGTGGTGGATGGTGAACACGTCGTCGGCAAACCATGCCATGTCCGGGCTATAGCGGCCCAGAAGCCATTCCAGTTCCTGTGCCACCGAAGCTGGTTTTCTGCGGCGATGGGTCTTGCCGAACACCTGATGGCTGCACCACCGGCAGCGGTACGCGCAACCTCGCGCCGTTATCAGCGAAACCGAACCCTGACCGTGGTGGGTGCGCCAGGTCTCGAGGTAGCGGCCAATATCCACCTCTTCCCGCGCGGGCCAGGGTTGCAGGTCTAAATTGGCGATCAGCGCCCGCGGCGGGGTGATGTGGATTTTGCCGTCCTCCGTCCGAAACGCAATTCCGTTCACGCGCTCCAGCGCCGTGGGGGATTTCTGACGCAAAGCGGGAAGCAGTTCCTCCACCGTTAGCTCGCCTTCGCCCATCACCACGACGTCCGCGCCCGCCTCCAGGTACTGGCGGATGTAGGCGCCGGGCTCGGGTCCGCCAACCACGGCAGTCCAGCCGGCCCGCTTGGCGATTTGCAGGATGCGCACAACATTGGCCCGCGTCATCAGGTTCGCGTAGATGCCGAGCACCGACGGTTCCACGTATTCCAGCACGAACTCCAGGTCCTCATGGCTGGCAAAGGTGCTGTCGAAAACTTCCACCGCAAAACCCTTCTCGCGCAAATGAGAGCAGAGATACAGGATCCCAAGAGGGGGATAGGGCTTCATGATCTGCCGTTCCTTGGGATCTTCTCCGAGGAAATAGCCGTGAGTGAGTAAAAGATCCATGCGGGTCAGTCTGCAAACTGGGCGGCGGCAACCGTGACCGCATCGCGCGGGTCGGGCGCGGCCCTCTGGATACGGCATGTCTCTTCCAGGGAATAGACCCGTTCCCATAGCCTTCGCGCCTCGGCCGCAGACGAAGAGCGCGCATCTGTGGCG
>JBLMXE010000100.1:0-12946 GCA_050257615.1 Chlamydiota bacterium
TGACTGCTCTCTGTTGCCCTTCGCCCTCGCAATAGCTAGAATCCGAGCTTCACGCGGAAGGAGCACTGCCCATGAGTTCCACCCCTGCCGCGGCCCCGCAAATCGCGCCGCACGCTTTGTCGGAAGCGCAGCGCATCCTAAACACCTTTGTCGCGCCCAACAAAACCTTCACCGACCTGCGCCGCAACTCGCGCTGGTGGGCGCCCTGGATCGTTGTGGCCCTTGCCACCCTGGCCTTTATATATGTGATTGACCAAAAGGTCGGTTTTGCGCAGGTCGCCCACAACCTGATCGCCAACTCCTCGCGGGTGGAGCAGATCGAGCAAATGCCGCCCGACCAGCGCGCCCAGCAGTATGATCGCGTGGCCCGGTTCACGCGCGTCACGGCCTATGCCAGCCCTCTTACAGCGCTGCTTGTGTACGTGATTGTTGCCGCGGTGCTGATGGCGACTTTCCGTTTCGGAGCGGGGGCGGAGGTCGAGTACAAAACCTCTCTGGCCATCGTCACCTACAGCGCTCTCCCCTTCGCTATCAGCGCTCTGCTGGGCATTCTGTCGCTCGGCGCCGGGGCTAATGCCGAGAGTTTCAATCTCAATAATCCCGTCGCCAGCAATCCGGCTTACTTCATGGACATGGCGAGCAACAAGTTCTTCTACACGCTGGCCTCCGCCCTGGATGTATTCACCATCTGGAGCATTGTGCTGATGGCCGTCGGCTTTGCCCGCAACAGCAAGCTGCGCGTAGCCACCACCTTCACCGTGATCACCAGCTGGTACCTGCTGTGGAAGCTGGCAGCAGCCGGGCTGGCCCTGCTCTCCTGACCTGCGGTGGTGTGACAGCAGTCACAGACTTGTCTCTGCCGCCGTTTCGATAATGCCCCGCAGCTTGGGGGTGCGCCTATGGTGTGCCGTTTTGCCGTTGTTTTCTTCGGCCTCGTTTCCCCGGCTCTGATTTTCGCAGCGCAAAGTCAACCGACGAGCAGCGTCACGACGAAGTGCATCGAGTGCCACAGCAAAATCACGCCCAACATTGTTTCTGACTGGAAACTGAGCCGGCACAGCCAGGTGGATGTGGGCTGCGAAGCCTGCCACGGCGACCAGCACACCTCCGCCGCGGATGTGGCCAAGGTGAAGATTCCCACCCCCGACACTTGTGGCGCCTGCCATGAAACCCAGGTAGCGCAGTTCAAGAAAGGCAAGCACGCCTTTGCCTGGGCGGCCATGAACGCCATGCCCACCATTCACTATCAGCCCATGGCGCTGATTGAAGGCATGAAAGGCTGCGGCGCCTGCCACAAGATCGGCCTGAAGACGGACAAGGAAATCGCCGACCTGCGGGCTCAGGGCAATACTTTTGGCATCGCCTCCTGCGACGCCTGCCACACCCGCCACACTTTTTCCGTCGCGGAAGCGAAACAGCCGCAAGCCTGCGAAACCTGCCACATGGGCTTCGACCACCCGCAATGGGAGATGTACTCCTCCTCCAAGCACGGCGTCCGCTCCGATCTGAAGCAGCTCAAAGTGCTGACCGAAACCGCCGCCGCGCCCACCTGCCAGACCTGCCACATGCAGGAGGGCAACCACGAGGTGCGCACGGCCTGGGGCTTCCTGGCAGTGCGCCTGCCCATGCCCGAGGACAAGCAGTGGGCCGCCGACCGCACCGCCATCCTGCAGGCCCTGGGCGTGCTCGACCCCAGCGGCAAGCCGACCGCGCGCCTGGAAGCGGTGAAACAGGCGCAGATCGCCCGCCTCACCCAGGAGGACTGGCAGCAGGAGCGCGAGAAGATGCTCAAGACCTGCGAACAGTGCCATTCCATCAATTTCGCCCGCCGCCAGCTGGAGCTGGGCGACGACATGATCAAGAACGCCGACCACCTCATGGCCGAGGCCATCCGCACCGTGGCCAGCCTTTACCAGGACGGCACTCTGCCCAAGCCCAAGGGTTACGCTTACGCCTTTCCCGACCTGCTCACCTTCTACGACGCGCCCCACGAGATCGAGCAGAAGCTCTTCGTCATGTTCCTGGAGCACCGCATGCGGACTTTCCAGGGTACCTTCCACGCCAGCCCGGACTACGCCCTGTGGTACGGCTGGAACGAGATGCAGCAGGATTTGACCCAAATCAAGGAACTGGCGGACCAAATGCGGCGGGAACGGGGAACGCGCCGCACGGTGACGAAAGCGCCGGCAGCCAAACGATAGCGGCGCAAAGAAGAAGATGTGAATATCAACGAGAAATTCTAGGGATGTATGCTGCGTGGAGCCGAAATTCGGAATATCAGCAACAAATTTTAGGAATGTCATGCTGAGCGGAGTCGGCTGATTCGCTTGCGAATCAGCCAGCGCAGTCGAAGCACCCCTGCGCTGCTCGCGCTATCACCGCAGCGCCAGGGAGTTCTCCCACGTCCCCTTTAGAAACTCCCTTCGTCAGCTCGGTAGATCAAGCAGCGTAGGGGTCTTTCGACTCGGGCGTGTGCCCTCGCTCAAGATGACAGACAAATGAGGATGCCCGAGGCTAAGATGGGTTTGAGGGCTGCCCCTCACGGGGTGGACTGGGACCTGTGGGACGACGATTCATCAGGGTGCTGGTTCGGGTGTTACTGATTGTCTGCCTGGCTGCACTGCTGGGCGTATCAGGCTGGATAGGATTTCGTACTTGGCCACGGCGCCTACCGCTTGCGACGAAGCCTCTACCCTCGGTGCGACTTCAATCCGGCAGGATGCTCGTGCCTCTCCCCACACAGATTCTGCTGGGAGAGGCCGGCCAATTTGATAATGAACTCTCTGCCTACTTGTGGTTTGACTACCTGCGGAGCCGTCCGGGGGTGGACGCCTCCCGGGTGCTGCTGGTAGTTACTGAACAACCAGATGGATTGCCTCTCTACCGGGTACAGGTCATCTTGCCCAATGACGCATTAACTGCTGTTCCATTCCTGGCGGAACTGGAAGCCAAAGGTTTCATTCAACCGTTCAGACTGGTGTTCTCAAGCCCTGGGCCGGTAGCGTACAGCCGCAAGCAAACGCAGGTGTTCGTGGCGGCATATAAGAAGCCGGTGGCCAACCAGCTGGAGAAGCTCACGCCTCAGCAATTGGTTTCCCGCACCGCCCGCTTCCTCGCTTTCAAGTCGCGGACCGATCCTCGCGTGCGGGAAATGGCAGGCATGATCGCTCTGGACCAGCAGGCGGCGCAGGACCTGGCCGCGGATATCATTGCAGTCGCCAAGTTCTATGACTTGCCGCTTGACGTCTTTCTTGGCATCGGCGCGATGGAAAATAACTATCTCAGCATTCGCGGCGACATCGCGCACTCTGTCTGGAAACGAAGGGCGGCCAAAGACGACATCATTCTCAAGCGCGGAAGGCGTCGCGTCTTGGTCAGCAACTACTCGGTAGGAGTGTGGCAGATTACCCGTGAGACGCTGCGCTACGCCCACACCCTCTATCTCAAGGACAGAGAAAGGCGCGACTACACGCAGCTTCCGGCCCGACTGGTCCCGCCTGACAAACTAGAACTGGATGTGACTGACTCGCATGTCCTCACTACCTACGCCGGTTTACTCCTCCGGGACCTTCTGGACCGCTTTAACGGAGATGTGGAGAAAGCTGTCGGCGCCTACAATGGCGGACCTCGCAATCCCAACCCGCAATACGCAGCCGGCGTGCAGATGGTCGCCAGCTATGCCCGGAACGTTTTGGAGCGCGTGACCGCGGTCCACGACAAAGCCGCGCGCACCGACCTGAGATTTGCCGGCAATGAGCCCCACCCCTGATTTTCCGCTCCTTTCTTGACACTCCCGCGCGCCCGCCGATATTCTAAACATTGCTTCCGCAAGAACTTGCGCCGCCTGGGGAGCAGTTTTCCGGGGGGCGGCCAGTGCCAGCAGGCAGTTTGCGCTTCCCGCGGGCCTTCGCGGTCGGGGTGGGGACGTGCGGGAGGTTCCAGATGTTGATCAGTCTCCAGGAATTAGAGCTGCACCGCATCGAATTCCAGGAAGAAATTGGAACCGATGTTATTGATTACGGGCAGGATATCCACCAGGTGCGGCCCCTGCGCTCGAGCGGCCACGCGGAACTGGTGGAAGAGCGCCGGGGACACCGGGAGCGCATCGAGGATATCCGCGTGGTGGGCGATTTCTCTACCCGCCTGGAACTGAATTGCGCCCGTTGCCTGGAGCCGGTGGCCCGCGACATCGCCGGCGACTTCGACCTGCTCTTCCGGCCCCGCGGCGCCGATGCCGGGGTGAACGAAAGAACTGTACCGCAGGACGAGTCTGAGGTCAGCTACTACACCGGGGAAGGCGTGCTGCTGGAAGATGTGTTGCGGGAACAGATCCTGCTGGCCGTCCCCCTTAAGACGGTGTGCCGCGAAGATTGCCGCGGATTGTGTCCGCATTGCGGCCGCAATCTGAATGTGGAGCAGTGCAATTGCGCCGAACCGCCGGCGGATTCACGCTGGTCGGCACTGAAAGAGATCAAAGACAAGCTGCAGAGCTAGAATTTCGCCGGTCTGTTCAGCACAGACGGCCAAGAAGAGGATTTCATGGCAAACCCGAAACGACGTCATTCCAAGGCGCGCACTTCCACCCGGCGCGCGCACGACCATCTCTCTGCCCATTCACTTTCTGAATGCCCCAACTGCCACGAGCGCAAAATGCCACATCGCGCCTGCCCCAAATGCGGCTACTATAAGGGCCGGGAAGTGCTGGAGATGGAAGAGTCTAAGTAAGCGGTTCCGTTCTGGCGACCGATGGCGACCATAGCAGTGGATGCGATGGGTTCGGACCGCGCGCCCAAGCCTGAGATTGAGGGCGCGATTCTGGCCGCGCGCCAACACCAGGTGCAGGTGTTGCTGGTGGGCAGGGAAGAGGTGCTGCGCGCCGAACTAGCCCACCATCCCCAGGCCGCGCGCCTGCCCATTGAAATCGTCCATGCCAGCGAAGTCATCACCATGGAGGATAAGGCGGCGCAGGCCCTGCGCGCCAAGCGCGATTCCTCCATGCGCGTGGGCATACGCCTGGTGCACGAGGGGCGCGCCGATGGCTTCGTGACCGCCGGTAACACCGGCGCCGCGATGGCCACCGCCAAGATCATCCTGGGAACCCTGCCCGGGGTGGATCGTCCGGCGCTGGCCGCCGTTTTCCCTACTGCGGCGGGCACTGCCGCCATCCTGGTGGACGTGGGCGCCAACGTGGACTGCAAGCCGCAAAACCTGGAGCAGTTCGCGGTCATGGGCGAAATTTATTTTCGCAGCATTTTCGGCACCCGTCGCCCGCGCGTCGGCCTGCTCTCCAACGGCGAGGAAGAAACCAAGGGCAACGAACTGACCCGCGAATCCCACAAGCTGTTGAAGCAGCTTCCCCTCAACTTCGTCGGTAATGTGGAAGGCCGCGACCTGTATAACGGCCAAGTGGACGTCATCGTCTGTGACGGATTTGTGGGCAACGTGGCGCTGAAAATCTCCGAAGGCGTGGTGGAACTGGTGCGGGAGGCGTTGAAGGATTCTCTGCGCGCCACCATCACCCGCCAGGTCGGATTCCTGCTCTCGCGCAAGGCTTTCGTGGAATTCAAGAAGCGTGTGGACTACACCGAGTACGGCGGGGCGCCGCTGCTCGGGCTGAAGGGTGTGTGCATCGTCAGCCACGGCTCCTCCAACGCCAACGCCATCAAAAATGCGGTGCGCGTGGCCTCCGAATTCGCCCAGCACCACATCAACGCCAAGATTGAGCAGGAACTGAGCCGCCTGCCCGCCGAAGTCACCTCCTGACCTGACATGCCCGACGATTCCCACCTGCCCTACCATCCTCTGGGCCATGAGCCTAAGCCCGGCGAGCGCGTGCCTGCCGGTAATCTCGCCTTTCTTTTTCCGGGACAAGGATCGCAAAAGGTCGGCATGGGCAAAGAGTTGGCGGAGCTCTATCCCGTGGCTATGCAGACTTTCGAGGAAGCTGATGAAGCGCTCGGCTACAAGCTCTCGCAGGTGTGCTGGGAAGGGCCGGAAGAAAAACTCAGACTAACCGAAATCACGCAGCCGGCTATCCTCACCATGTCAGTAGCCGTATTCCGGGTGCTGCGCGAAGTTGGCATTGCACCGCGATATGCGGCCGGGCACAGCCTGGGCGAGTATTCGGCGCACGTGGCGGCGGGTACGCTGCCCTTTGCCGACGCCGTGCGCACCGTCCGCAACCGCGGCAGATACATGCAGGAGGCGGTTCCTGTGGGCGCGGGCGCGATGGCGGCCATTCTGGGCATGCCGCTGGAACAAGTAGCGCAAGTTTGCTCGGATGCCGAACAGGGCCAGGTTTGCCAGGCCGCCAACATCAATTCGCCCGATCAGGTGGTTATCTCCGGCGGCGCTCCGGCGGTGGAACGCGCCGCCGAACTAGCCAAGCAGCGGGGCGCCAAGAAAGCCGTGATGCTGCCGGTCAGCGCTCCCTTCCATTGCGCCCTTATGAAGCCGGCACAGGAGCGCCTGGCTGCCGACCTGAAGAAACTCACTTTCAGAACGCCCGAAATTCCGGTGGCCTGCAACGTGGATGCCGCGCTGGTGGAGACCGCCGAAAAGAGCCGCGATGCCCTGGTCCGCCAGGTCACGGGTGCAGTGCGTTGGGAGGAATGCATGCGCCTGCTCCTCGCTCGCGGGGTAGATACCTTTATTGAAGCTGGCCCGGGCAAGGTGCTTTGCGGCCTGATGCGCCAGATTGACCGCGGCAAAACCTGCCTCAACGTGGAAGACGAAGCCTCACTGCAGAAGACGATCAGTCACCTCAGCCAGGTGAAGGTGGATTGATGCAATTGACGATTTACGATTGAAAACCAGGAGTGTCAAGTCTTTGGATGTAAGGGTGATCTTGAAATTCCTACCGAAAACTCTTAGGGCTGACTGATGAGTTCGCTCTCGATCGTCAGTCAACTTTCGTCGGGCCGAATTGATTGGCGATTTTGCTCCGCGGCTGAATGCTGAAGGCTGAGTGCTGACGGCTGGTTTTCAATCATCAATCTTCAATCATCATTCTTCATTTAATAGGGCGAAAAACTCAGCGTCTTGTCCGATTTTTCCACCCACACGTGCGCTTGGTCCACGCGGCCGTTGACCTCCACTCCGACGATCACCCCACTGCCGCCGCCGGGATGCACTGCACCCAGGATCTTGTAGGTGTGGATCAGGCCCCACTGCCCGCCCGGGCCCCAGTCGGTGTAGAACTCGTTGAAGGGATAGCGCGAGTATTTTTCCGGGTGTTGCTGCCAGTTGGGGTCCTGCATCCAAACGCCGTAAGCGGCCTTATAGTCCTGCTTCTGCAGTTCGGAAAAAAAATGGCTGACGACGCGCTCCTCCGGCCAGTAGCGGTTGACCCAGATAAGAACCGCCAGCACCACTACCGCTGCCACGATAGTGGCGATCTTGATTTTCCGCTTCCGCTCTTTCGCTGGATCATAGGGTGGGGCTTCGAACAGAGTCTTCGACGAGTAGGTTGGGGGCGGGGAACTGGGTTGCTCGCTTTCAGGCATGGCTCTCTGTAAAAGCATAGCGGATTTCCGGGCGGTATGGGAAATTGCCTACACTTCGTTTCACGATGCTGTCAGCTGAGACTTGGAGAACTTCACCGCCGCGGATGAACGCCGAGTAGGACCACGCGTCTTCGCCACGGATTCACTAGCAGAAAAAACTCACGCGAAGTTGTTATCTGCGTGAATCCGCGTTGATCCGCAGCGAGGTAGTTGGCTCTTACAGTGAGCGCTTGAACAGCGGGATCGCAATCGCCATCATCACCGCTCCAAACAGGGTCAGAATCACCAGGTCCTGCCAGATGGCGGCAAAGCCCGCCTCCTTCAGCAGCAGCGCCTTAAAACCGTGCACCGCATACGTGAACGGATCAGCCTTGGCGATCGCCTGCAGCCACCAGGGAAACGCCTGGATGGGATAGATGGAGCCGCTGGGAAAGAACAGCAGCGTATTCAGGATTCCGAAGGTGGCGCGCGGCACCAGCGGATCTTCCACTCGCACCATCATCAGGAACATCATGGCGTTGAAGGAAACCGAAGTCAGAATAATGAGCAGCAGCAGCCACAACACTGTGCGCGGATCAAAGATGCTGCCCACCCCGGCCAAGAGCGACCCGATCATCGTGATGACGATTCCGGAAGCTACGGCCTTGATCGCCCCAGCCCCGTTCAGCCCCAGCACCAGTTCGGTTTTCGTAATGGGCGTGACCAGGTAACCTTCGTGCACGCCGCGCGCCTTGTCGTCAATGTAGAGCATGCCGCCGCCGATCATTACGGAAACGAACATGGCCAGCGTGATCGAGCCCGGCAGCAGGTATTTCATGTACTCGATGTAGGGATAGAGTTCCACGATATCGAGCACGTTTTTCTGCACGATGCGCGGCTCGATCTCCGGCTGATTGAGCGAATCTGTGAGCTGGGTGAAGCTTTGCTCCAGGGCCGAGCTCATGAAGTTGTCGCTGTTGTCTACCACCAGCGCGATGCGGGGATGGTTGTCTTCATAGACGCGGCGCGAGTACTGCGGCGGGATGATGACCGCGCCCTGCAGCTTGCCGTCGCGCACGTCCTGCACCGCCTGCTTTTCGCTCTGGTAGTACACGGGCACGAAGGTGCGTATGTTGGCGCGTATGGAATCAAATGCTTCGTGCACCTTCAGCGCCTGCGTGCCATGATCCTGGTCCACCACGCCCAGCCGGGCATTCTTGATTTTGCCGCCAAAGGCGTTGCCCAAGACGATGAGCTGAATCAGGGGGAACACCATGGAAACCAGCATCAGCGCCGGCGAGCGGAAAAACTTGCGCAGTTCGCGTTCGATGATGGCAAAAGTTCTATTCATGGACGCAACCCTGGGCGCTCCGGCATGACGAAGCCGTAGGCCTTTACCGTCTCATCGCGCAACTGCCGGCCCGTGTAGTGGACGAATACGTCGTCTAGCGTGGTGTTCTGCACCGTCAGGCTGCGCACCTCGATGCCGGTCCTCACCGCCAGCTCCACCAATTCGGTGGTGGTGCGCGAGCCGTTGCCGGTAAGCACTCGAAACATGTTGCCGCCTTCCGCCTGCACCGATGTGACCTCCGAAAGCGAGTGCAGTTGCTGTTCCCAGTCCGCAGGCGTGGCCGCGAACTGGGCTTCGATCACGTTGCTGCCGGGCACGCTGGCCTTCAGCGCCTTGGGTGTGTCCAGGGCCACCAGCTTGCCGTGATCCACAATGGCGATGCGGTCGCACAGGCGGTCGGCCTCGTCCATGTAGTGGGTCGTAACCAGGATGGTGAGCCGCCGGCCCGCCTTGATGTTGCCCAGCATTTCCCACACCGCCACGCGCGAGACCGGGTCCAGCCCGGTGGTGGGCTCGTCGAGAAAGAAAATCCTGGGGCTGTGCACCAGGCCGCGCGCAATCTCCAGCCGCCGCCGCATGCCCCCGGAGAGCGTCTTGGTTTGCGCTCCCCGCCACTTGGAGAGGTCCACCAGCTCCAGCAGTTCGTCCACGTTTCTCTTTCGTTCCTTGGGCGGAACGTCGTAGAGCTTGGCGTAGATGTTCAGGTTCTCTTCCACCGTCAGGTCGAGGTCGCTGGTCAACGCCTGGGGAATTACCCCGATGGCGCGCCGTGCCGCATCTGGTTCGCGGCGCACGTCGTGCCCGGCGATGCGCGCCACGCCCGCGGTGATGGGCAGCAGCGTGGTCATCATGCGGATGAGCGTGGATTTGCCCGCCCCGTTTGGTCCCAGCAGACCGAAGGTTTCGCCCTCATCCACCGCGAAGGAGATGTCGTCCACGGCGGTGAAATCGCCATACTTCTTGACGATGCGCTCCACCTCGATGGCCCTGACGAGGCCGTTGCCGCCGTTTTGTTTGAACTCCGCCATCTTGCTCACTCCACCGCCGTCGCTGGCTTGGCCTGAGGTGGAGGCTGGGCCGCTTGCTGTTTGCGCTGCTGATAACCGGCCTGCAGCGCTGCTTGCGGTACGAGCACGTCCGCAGTCATACCCGGTACGAATAGCTCGTTGGGGTTGTCAATGCGCAGCTTGAGAACCACGGTTTTGATGTCGCGCTTGCGCCGGCTCACGTCGCGCTGCGTGGCAAAATCGCCCTCTACCGCTTTGAAGAAAACTTTACCCGGCACCACCTGGCCGCTGGGCATGCGCACGTTGAACACATCGCCCAGCGCGATACGATCGGCGTAAGTTTCCGGCACCGCCGCCCGCACCCAGGTGTCGCTCAAATCCACGATGGTGACGATGGGCTGGCCCGGGCTGACCACTTCGCCCTCCCGCGCCGCCCGCACCGAAATCGTGCCGCTCACCGGCGCCAGCACTCGCGTGTAACCCAGGCGCACCTGGGCTTCGGCCTGCAGGGCAGCGGCATTGGCCATGTTCGCGCGAGTGGCGGCCACGGTTCGCTGTGCCGCCGTGGCCTGGTGAGTGCGCGCAATCGCCGAATTCAGGTCCGCCTGCGCCGCCCGTACCTGGTCGCGCAACGCCCGCACCGCCGCCTGCTGCGCCTTGAGCTGCGCGTCGGCCCGATCCTTATCCTGCTGCGAGGCCACTCCCGCTGCAGCCAGCGAAATCGTGCGGTGGTGATCCGCCTGAATCTGCTCCAGGTTGGCTTCTGCCTGCGCCAGTTGCGCCCGCGTGGACTCCAGCCGGGCCTCGGCGTTAGCCACGTCGCCGGCGGTCGAGCCCTTGGTAGCCGCCTCCGTCGCCAGCGTCTCGGAAACTTTGGAGCGCAGGCTGTTGATGGTGGCCGTGGCAGCCCGCTCCTGCGCCCGCAGTTCGTTGGCATCGAGCAGCGCGATCAGGTCGCCCGCCTTCACCGGCGTGCCTTCGTCCACCAGCAGTTTTTCAATGCGTCCCTGGATCTGCGGACTGACGATAACTTCGTTGGCGTCCACCGTGCCAATCAGTTCCAGGCCGTGATTGCGGTCCGTGGTCGCCAGGTAATAAATGAATGATCCGGCAAAGATGATGCTCAGAAGAATGATGAATCGGTTACGCTGGCTCACGGCTGCCTTCCTTTCTCGGCCGAGTTACGAGGCTGAAACAGCGCCGCGGATACAAAGTCAAGCACCGCCGCCCGCCGCGCCGCAATGCGCTCCGGCGAAAGCGGATCGCCCGGCGCCATCATGGCCAGCAGCGGCGCGTTGGCGAAATAGGAAACCACGATGGCCACTGTGCTGGGCACAAACTGCATGGGATCCACCGGGCGAAACTCGCCGGCCGCGATTCCCTCGCGCAACACCTCGCTCACCTTCATAAAAATGGGCCGCAGGTAACGCTGCACAATCTGCTTCAGGTGCGGGGAAGCGTTGCGTCCGGCGCTCATCCACTCCCGCTGCGCGATGCGCGGCAGCACCGGATTGCCGGCGATGTAATCGAAGTGCGCGCCCACGTAGGCCAGGTACTTCTCGCGCGGCGGCAGGTCGCTGTTCAGCGCGGCATGGATGCGTTCCGACAGCCCTGAGAAGATCTGGTCCACCACCGCCCCGTAGAGCGTTTCTTTGTCCTTGAAGTAGTAGTAGAGCAGGGCCTTGTTCACGCGGGCGGCGCGGGCGATGGCATCGGTGCGGGCCCCCGCTACGCCCTCCTGGGCGAACTCGCGCGTAGCCGCCTGCAAGATGGCGGCGCGGGTCTGCTCCGGCTGTCCGCGGCTGCCCAGGCGATGATTTTTAGCGGTAGTGGCCATGGTCTTTCTTAATTAACTAACTAGTTAGTTATATCATGAGTGGCACCCGGTAGCAAGCCTTGGCCACCCCGGCGGCTGGATTTACCCTGCCCGCCAAGAAGCCGCCCGCGCGAACCCCAGCCGGTCGTGCCGGCTCGGACGGATAGGCATGGCGGCTACGCCGCCACTTCTCTCGCCTCTTTGGCCACGCGCAAAACAATCTTGCCCGGTTGGCGTGCGCCGGCGCCCAAGTCGAATGCTTCCCGGGCTCGTTCTAATGGCAAAATTTGGGACAAGAGCACCCGCACCTTACCCTCTTCAATTAATTGCCCGATGGCCGTCAGTTGCGAGCGGCTGGGCTCCACGATGAAAAACACGCCACGTGCTTCATGCCGCTTTGTCTCCTCTTCCGGAATGGGGCCCGGCAGTGTGACCAGGGTGCCGCCCGGGCGCAGAACCGGCCAGGATCGCGTGCGTGTCTCTCCCCCTATCGCGTCGAAAACCACGTCCATTTTGCCGGCGCGATCTTCGAAGCGCTCCGTTTTGTAATCAATCACCTCTTCGGCCCCCAGTTGCCGGAGCGTGGCCGTATCCCGCGCCGCCGCTGTGGCCGTCACTCGCGCCCCGCGCCAGCGCGCCAGTTGCACTGCATACGTGCCTACACCGCCCGCAGCCCCGTGGATGAGGACGGTTTGTCCTTTCTCCAGTCCGGCATGGTCGAACAGCCCTTGCCAGGCCGTGAGCGCGGCCAGCGGCACCGCCGCCGCATGCTCGTGGTCTAGGCTGCGCGGCTTGGGCGCCAGATCCGCGGCGTGCACCGCCACCAGTTCCGCCGCGGTGCCATCACGGAAAAAAGAGTCCAGGCCATAAACCGCCTCGCCCACTCTGAGCAGCGGCACGCCGGGACCTACCTCCTCCACGATTCCCGAGAGTTCGTGCCCAGGTATGACGGGCAAGCGCGATGCGCCCTCCTCGGTCTCATAGGTAGCATCCCATCCAAGCTCCGCAAGCGTGATGCCGCTGGCGAACACTCGTACCATGGCGTCACCGGCCTGCAAAACCGGCCGGGGCGCCTCTTCGTACACGAGTTCCTTCGCGCCGCCCCGCTTGTGCAAGCGTATTGCTTTCATATCCCCTCCTTATTCTGGGGTCTTCGAATCGTCGGTTAAGGAGTTAACGAGTGAAGGTGAAACGGCGCTGATGGCCGAAAACGACTGTCAACCAGAGTAGTACTCTGCCCCGCTGGGTTCAAGGCGGAGCGAGTTGCAAAATTGTTTTTTAACTCGTG
>JBLMXE010000101.1:0-6947 GCA_050257615.1 Chlamydiota bacterium
ATCCTGTTGCCCGACGGCAAGCTCAATCCCATTCTGGAGGAAGCGCGCAAACGCGGCATCATTTTCGACGTTGGCCATGGCGCCGGCAGCTTCTGGTTTCG
The DNA here is from genome assembly GCA_050257615.1 of Chlamydiota bacterium. GTDB lineage: Bacteria > Acidobacteriota > Terriglobia > Terriglobales > Acidobacteriaceae > JAICWP01. The sequence goes on from JBLMXE010000101.1 coordinate 102, forward strand.
CAACGCTGTTCCCGCCGTCAAGCAGGGCTTTATTCCGGATTCTTTCTCTACCGACCTCCACATTGAAAACTTTACGATCCTGAGCATGACGAACGTGATGTCGAAGTTCCTCTCCATGGGGGTGCCGCTGCAGGATGTGATCCGCCGCACCACCGTAAATCCGGCGCGGGAGATTCACCGCCCGGAATTAGGGACGCTCACGCCCGGCAAGGAAGCCGATATAGCCGTGCTGGAGGAGCAGCACGGAAAATTCGGCTACATTGACTGCGGCTGGGCGCGCATGGACGGAAACGCGAAACTGGTAGCGCGCATGACTGTGCGGGCCGGACGCATTCTCTACGATCCCTCTGGCCTGAGCATGACGGAATGGGAGAAAGCCCGCCCCCAGTATTTCAATACGCCGACCTTTGGCAATTCGAAGCCGGCTATGGCGGACGATTACCCCAGAAAATGATCGCCGGCATCAGGGGTGACTGGGCAGCTGCTCCCATATGGCGGGATCTTCCTGCCCCAGCACCCATGAGCAAAAGCCCTGCAGCCCTCGCGCTTTCACCAGGTCCAGCCGGTCCTTGAAGGTGCGCCCGTCGGTGTAAAACACCCATTCCCGCGTCTGGTCGCGGTAGAAGTAGAACCAGGCAGCCTTGTCGGTCGGGTCCCACTGCAGGGCTGGGTGATAGCTGTTAATGATCATCCGAACGTCGTTATTGCCGACGTAGGTAGCGGTTTCGGCGGGCTCATTCGTCTTGCCCGGCTCGCCCGCGTACCATCGGTATCCGTAGAGCGGAATGCCAAGCGACAGTTTCTGTTTCGGGACCGATTGCAGGGCGTAGTCGAGGTTTTGCACCACCCAGGTATAGCCGGCCACCGGGCCCGGCGGCGTGTAGGAAGTGTGCTCGTCGTAGGTCATGAGGCAGATCAGGTCCAGTTGTTCCGCCAGCGCCTTCAGATCGTACGCGCCCCGCCAGTTGGCATAGATCCAACGCGCAAACTTGCCCTGTCCCGGAAAACCGGGGGCGTTAGGAACCGTGGCGATTGACAGCTGAAAGCCCGCCTTATGAAGCGCCGCTGCCGCCTGGGTCACCACCTGGGTCAGCGCGTCGCGGTCGGTCCACAGCACATTTTCAAAATCGAATTGAAATCCGGTGTAGCCGTGCTTCTTGCATTCATCCACCATCGCGGAAATGAAATGGCCTCGCGCCGCAGCATCGGAGGCCAGTTGGTGGAATGACTGCTGGTCGAATCCCTCTTTGCCGGTGGCGCCGGTGTTTACGATGATGGGCATGACGGCGACGTGGTACTGGCGCGCCACCTGCATCACGTGCTCGTCTGGCCCGCCCCATACCAACCCGCTTGCGTCCACGGAGTACCAGGTGGGGACCAGAATATCTACCTTGTCGGCATGAGCTAAGAATGACTGCACCGAATCAGGCCGCTGGGTCATGTAGAACAGCGCTTTTGGCTGTGCCTGCGCTATCGTCGCCCAGGCGCATAGAACCACTGCCATTACCCATCGCATAACGCCTCCTCAAAAAGTCGGGAAATACTCACCTGCTGCCGGCGTCTCTTCCACGCGAATCACACCATCATCCACAAAGCAGTTCAATCGTCACTGTATTGCGCCAGATGCTTCCTTCTGGCCGGCCATCCTGGTCATTTCCAGCCGGGCGCAAGAATCGCCGGGATCCCGCCGAAGCGCTTCCTGGAAATTTCGTTCTGCAGCGGAGCCTTGTCCCAGGAACTGGCGCGCCTTTCCCGCGATGCAGAGGTCCTGGGTGTCAGCCTGCTCTCCATCAGCGACGTTCGCCAAATCGCTCAGTTCCTTTTTTGCTTCCTGTGTATCTCCCAATCTCTGCAGCGATGCGGCGCGAAACAGCGCCGTATTGCCGTTCCCGCTCTTGCCGGAATCGGCGGCACTTCGCCAAACGGCGAGGGCCGAGGCCGTTTGGCCCTCGGCCTTCAGCGCCTCGCCCAGCCAGTATTGCGCCTCCTCATCGTGCGGACGGCTGGGCTTACCCACGCCGAGAGCGGCAGGATACTCGAGCGCCTGGCGAAAACTCTTCTCCGCTTCGGCATAGGCCTTCTGCGCCATTAGCTGCCGGCCGCGCTGTAAGTTCGCCAGCACGTACACTTCGCGTGCAACCTGCCCGCCTTCCCAGGGTTTGAACGGACGCGACGCAAGCACCGCGAGGGCGTCCTCGAACCTGCCCTCGTCCACCAGAAACGATGCGCGCCGCACCCGAACCGTGTCGCGCGCCAGCACCGCGGAAGGAGCGGACGCGTACAGCCTGGCGCGTTGCGCATTGTCGTTCAGTTCCGCGTAGATCTCGTCCAGCGGGGGATAGAGACGGTACTGCTGCGGAGCTAATTGAATTGCTTTCTCGTAATACGCCGCTGCCAGCTTGCGGTCGCCTTTCACCTTCCAGGCCCACACCCCCAGATTGCGTTCCAGTCCCGCATCTTTAAGTCCGAGTGCGGCCGCGCTGTGCCATTTTTCCGCCGCATCGTCATATCGTCCGCGGGCGAAAAAGAAATCGCCCAGCAACAGCAGCGCGTGTTGGTCGTTCGGCTTGTGCTTCAGCACATCGGAGAGCACAAGGGCATCCGCCACGCGGTGTGGAAACAGTGTAGTGTGAGGCAGTCCCGCGGCTTTCTCCGCATACAGCGCGGCCTCCGAATCCCGCCCTTGTACCCAGGCATTCGACGCCAGGTAGTAATCAAGCAGAGGCGAGCCCGCAAACCTATGCGCCGCCGCCTTCAGCACGCTGTTTGATGAAGGGAGATCGCCGAGCCCACGGTACCAGGCGGCCACACTCAAATAAGTATCTGCGTCGCCGTGTGAGCCCAGCGCGAGCAGACCATCCGGAGGTTCCGCGCCTGTGGCCGAAGTCTGATTGTCGTGGGCAGCTTCTGCCAGGGCGAAAGGCAGAATCGGCATCGCCGCAAGCGCCTGTTGCACCATCTGGCGAGATTCCTGCCGCTTGCCGCCGAGGCGCAGCGCGACGGCAAGGGCGGCGCCGGTCAGCGCATTGTCCGGGTTATAACGCAGCGCCTGCCACAGCAGTTGCTCTGCTTCGCCGTAACGCTTTTCGTGGAGGGCAATCTCGCCCAATTGCTGCAGAGCCATCGCCCGAGAACCGCCGAAGTGAATGGAATTCCAGAACGCGTCCTGGGCCCGGCCCAAATGCCCGGCGCCACGATAGACGATTCCGGAAAGGTAGAAGGTCTTTGGGTCGGTGCTGTCGCGCGCGAGCGCTCGGGCAATCTTTTCCTCGGCCGCGGCAAAATTGACGGCCTGATAATCGCGCCCCGCCAGCATCAGCAGTGCAGGCACATAGCTGGCATCCTTCGCCAGAGCCTGCTGGTAAAGACGCTCGGCCTTTTGCGGACGACCCTCTTGTTCTTCGCGCACTCCGGCCCGAAAGAGTTCATCTGCGGAAGCATTTGCCTCCAGCTTTTTTTCTTCGTGCGCTCCGGCCGCGGAAACAAAATTCTTATTCCCGTCCACCGGTTCGGCTGCCGACCAGCGCAGCAGACTATCGCCCCGGCTGGAGGTCACCTCGACCACAAGCTGCTTCCTGGCATCATCCATTTGCTCCACCGGCACACTGAACTTAGCGGTCTTGCCCACCTGCAGTTCGGGAATAGCAAACTCCCGCAGCAGTTTCGTGTCCAGCCGGACGCGCAGCTCTGCGCCTACGAGGCGGACAACAGAATCGAGCATCACCTCAACCTGACTTCTTTTGCCGGGAACGAACTTCACATTCAGCGCCAGCTTCGGTGTGGCTTCCACAAATCCGCCCTCCAGCTTTTCCACCGGATACCAGTATTCCGTCCACGATTCCACGCGCCCTACGGGGAGAAACTCCTGGCTCAGTTGCGTCTGGTAGCGCCCACTCTGGATTTCGTTATACGGACCGTCATGGTCGGTCAGCAGATCGGTCCAAATCAGCCCGTCGCCGGCCACTCCCCAGCTCCATATCTTTTTTCCCGGATCCTGGCGGAAGTCGGCCACGTGCACCACGCCGTAATCGAGGTCGTGATAGTAGGCGCCGAAAAAATTGCGGTGTACCTGTAAGCCGAACAGGGAAGTGGGCTGGGGAAAGTTCCGGTACCAGCTATAGTCCACTCCCTGCCACACCGGATAATTCCAGATCTGAGTGTGCGAATGGGGATTGACCTCCCGCATCGGGTAGATGAACTGCATGTCCTGGGTTGCGGGCACCGCCGCATTGGCCCAGAACCAGTACAGTTGCGGCAGGGCGGTATTGTTGAACAGAATTACTTTTTGCTCGAGGCGGCGTTGGCCCGCTCGCAACGTGAGCCATACTTCCCAGTGCATTCCCGTGACCCGGTCCACGCCACCCACCACCGCGGTGGCGCTGCCATCGGCCCCGCTTAGCATTCGCGTATCCACTGGCGAAACCGTGACCGTCGTGTGGCCGTTGGGAAAATTAAACTCGATGCCGCCAGATATCCAGGCTCCCCGCAGCGCCACCAATCCATACTTCACAACGTGGTTGCGGTAGAAGACCTCGCGCTTCGCCTGCTTGTCGTACAGCGAATACACGCGGCCGTCCAAATCGGGCAGGATGATGGCTTTGAGGTACTCGTTCTCCAGAAATATGGCGCGATACTGTTTGACTTCGCGGCCGTCGCCCACATCATCCAGCATGGTGTAGGGGTACACATTGTGCGAATCAATCAGCGGAAACGGCGGATAAGGATCTTCCGGGCCGAGCGCGTAGGTGGGCAAGTCAATCGTGCCCTGCCACACCCGCGCGGGAACGGTCTGCGCCGGCAAGGACGGGACGAAAGCCGCCAGCACAATCACAAGAGCCACAAGTCTCATTCGCGCACTCCTTGTCTCCACGCATCCCGGCCTTTGGTACACCGGCCATCGCGCCGGCTCCACCAGTTGCCGGTTCATCTTTTCGCAGGCACCAGCCGGGTGAACTTCTGCAGCGTGAGCTGCTGGCGGCCCTCTTCAATCACGTAGAATTCATCTGCGGCGACGTTCTGAAAATTCTGCCGCAGACCGCTGGGCCAAGTCACCTGGACCTCATCCACTGCCGCCGCCTTGCCCAAACCGAAGTGTGCCCGCAAATCGCTTTGTGAAAGATAACTGCCCCCGCCGGCAATTTCGCGCATCTGCCACACGTTTCCCACACGAATCTTTACCCGCGCGCCCATGGCGTCGCGGTTGCTTTTCGTGCCTACCAGCCGGAAATTTACAAAGTGATTGCCGGTTCCGCCGCTATTGCGCAGCAGCAGCGGCGGGTCGCCATTGTTGGCCACTACGATATCCATGTTGCCGTCGTTGTCGAAGTCGGCAAAAGCGGCGCCTCGCCCCGCGTACGGAATCGTGAAACCGTCGCCCGCCTGTTTCGTCGTCTCCACGAACTTCCCATTGCCTTCGTTGTGGAACAGGGTATTGATCTGCTTATAGCGAATATCGGGGGTGACCTGCTCCACCTCTTCATACACGTGGCCGTTGGCGATAAAAAGATCGAGCCGGCCGTCGTCGTCGTAATCGAAAAATCCTCCCCCGAAGCTCAGCACATTATGTGTGGGCAGCGTGATTCCCGCCTGGTCGCTCACCTCATCGAAAAATCCCTTGCCGTCGTTATGCCAGAGATGGTCGGAGGCGAGCTGAAAATCGGAGATGTAGAGATCGAGATTGCCGTCGTTATCGTAGTCGCCCAGCGAGATGCACATGGCCGCCATGGTTGCTCCGCTGGCGTTATAGGCGATGCCCGCCGTGGTTCCCACTTCCGTGAATGTGCCGTTGTGATTGTTGTGGTAAAGGTAGGCCTCGATGCCATCATTGGCCACGAACAGGTCGGGCCAGCCGTCGTGGTCATAATCCGCCGCCCCCACCGACAGGTTGTAGCCATGCAGTTGGTTAATACCGGCTGCCTTGGTCACATTGGTGAAGGTGCCGTCGTGATTGTTGTGGTAAAGCGCCGGCTGCGTGCCGGGGTAGGCCGCGGGCCGGCAGCTGGTGCGGATTCCGTTGCCAATGGTGCAATGCTGCTGGCTTTTGGGACCGAAGTTGGCATAACCACCAACGTACAAATCCAGCCAGCCATCCCGGTCATAATCAAAAAACGTTGCGCCCGTGTGAAATTGCGTGCCGAAGTCCGTTCCCCCGACACCCGCTTTGGCGGTCACGTCGGTGAACCTGCCGTCGCCATTGTTGTGGTACAGGACGTTGCTGCCGTACTGGGTCACGTAAAGGTCCGGGAAGCCATCGTTGTCGTAGTCGCCCCAGACGCAACCCAGGCCGTAGCCCGTGCCCGGAACCCCGGCCTTGTCGGTCACATCGGTGAAGGTGCCGTCACCGTTATTGTGGTAGAGCGCATTGCGCACGGAGATCCCGCGCCCGTAACGATCACGCCCATTGACGAAGTAGATGTCCTGGTAGCCGTCGTGGTCGAAGTCGGCCACGCACACGCCGGGGCCTGCCTCCTCCAGGATCGTGGAGGTAATTTTCTTTCCCTTGAAGTGTTCGAATCGGATTCCCGCTGCCCGGGTTATGTTGGAAAACTGAACGGCCGCCGTTGCGGAGGACTGTGCCCTAGCCGCTTTCGCCAGCGGACCGCAAGCGATCACCACCGCTACCACCAGCAGCGACACGCAACTGCAAGAACCCGCTGACGTAGCTTGCCCAGTGCTCGCCCTTGTCATGGATCGCGGCCCGCCGCGCCCGCTCTCGCTTTGCTCTAAAACCATCGCGCTCGAGTAGCCGCATTGTAATCGCTCCGGCACACTGCGGGCAGCGGTTCTAGCGAAATCTGCGAATCAGCAGTGTGTGGCGATCGGAACGGTAGAGGCCCAGCACGTACA
>JBLMXE010000102.1:0-10558 GCA_050257615.1 Chlamydiota bacterium
TACGTGGCTGCCCAGATCAGCCCCAATGGCCCGCTGACCGACTTGGATGGCAACGTCATTGAAGACCCGCAAGGCCACGTCGGTTTTCCCGGCTTTGATGGGATGTCAGCGGCGGTTTCGCTCGCCTACGTGGCGGCTATGCAGGAGCATGGAGTCCCGGTCACTTACGCTTACATTTCCGACGCCCACGACAAACATCAGACCGGCCCCGCCTATGGACCAGGGGAAGCCGGATATGTTGCCGCTCTGGCTGCCTACGATGACGCTTTCAACAAGTTCTTCCTCCGCCTGGCGGCGGATGGAATTACTTCCAGCAACACTCTGTTCATTTTCACCGCCGATGAAGGCGATCACTTTGTGGGCGGAGCGCCCAGTCCCACGGGATGCGACGGTGTAAATGTTCCCTGTACCTACAGCCAGATTGGGGAAATTAACGCCAACATGGCCGGCCTGCTTGCCGACCAGCAGGGAATTACAACTCCATTCCGGGTCCATTCGGACGCGGCGCCCACCGTCTACATCACCGGCAACCCAAGTCGCACAGACACCGTGGCTCGCGACTTCGAGCGCGCTACCGGTCAACTGACCGCCGTCGATCCCATAACCGGCAATACTGACACGCTCACCCAGTACCTGGCCGACCCGGTAGAAATGAGCCTGCTGCACATGATCACGGCCGACCCGGCGCGCACTCCCACCTTCGTCATGTTCGCCGATCCCAATTACTTCCTGTTTGCCGCCGCTGCCAACTGTAACTCTCCTTGTGTCACCGAGCAGCCGGGCTTCGCCTGGAACCACGGCGATGTCTCGCCCGACATTAACACCACCTGGCTGGGCATGGTCGGACCTGGCGTGGATGCAAACGGTGTGGACAGCACCACCTGGTCGGACCACGCCGATATCCGCCCCACCATGCTGATGCTGCTCGGTCTGAAGGACGACTACTCCCATGATGGCCGTGCCCTGGTGGAGGACCTGCAGGGCTGGGCCCAGCCCGCGGCGGTGAAGAAAAACGGCATGTTCCTGTCCCTGGCGCAAACCCTCAAGCAGATCAACGCTCCCGTGGGGCGGCTTGGTCTATCCACTTTGCGGACCTCAACCACCGCGCTCGAAAGCGGCAGCAGTGGCGACGACAGCACGTATACCGACCTTGAAAACCAGCTCCTCTCCATCACCACGCAAAGAAATGCGCTGGCTGCCCAGATTCTCTGGCTGCTGGAGGGAGCGGAATTCAATAGCCAGGTCATCAATAAGGCGACCGCAATTCAGCTCATCAAGCAGGCGCAAACGTTACTTAACCAGGCACAATAAAGCGATGGCGACAGCGCCGGGGAACCCCAGCCGCCTTCCCCGGCCTGTTCTTTTCCGTATCACGGTACAAAAGCAGGTTGTTCTGCCACTCTCCTGTTCGATAACATGAGACGTGCGAGCAACGTTGCTCTCTGGTCCGTTTCGTTTTTAAATTTGGCAGCTGTTCTTACATTGCCTGCAAAGAACATAGCTGAGATGTCCAGCCGCCTGCCGCCATCCTGCGCTACACTCGAAGCCGGCATTCACGAGCACTGGACGGAACTCAACGGCCACCGCCTGCGCTTTCTCCACGGCGGCAAAGGTCCGCCCCTGCTGTTGATTCACGGCCTGCTCGGCTACTCCTTCTCCTGGCGGCGCAACCTGGCCGCTCTGGCGGAGCGAGCCACGGTTTTTGCCCCCGACCTGCTCGGCGCCGGCCTTTCCCAGCGCGTCCCCGGCCTGGATTGCTCCATGCGCGCCATTGCCGGCCGCGTGTTGCGTTTCCTCGAAGGCCAGGGGATCGAGTCCTTCGACCTCCTCGGCACCTCCCATGGAGGCGCCATCGCCATGACGCTGGCCGCGATGCTGGCGGAAAGCAAAACGCCCTCCGTGCGCCGCCTCATCCTGGTTGATCCTGCTCATCCCTGGTCTTGCCCGCGCCCCTTGCTCATGAAGCTGCTCAGGCATCGGGGCGGCGCCGCCCTCTTCCGCCTGCTCGCTCCCTGGATGAAGTTTGTGCACGGCTACTACCTGCGCCGCATGTACGGCGATCCGCGGCGCATTCCGCCCGGCACACTCGAGGGCTACACCGCGCCCCTGGCTGTTCCCGGCGCTTATGACTATGGACTGTCTATCGTGAAGTGCTGGGCCGACGACATGCGCGAGCTCGAAACAGCGCTGCCCAGAATCACCGGCATTCCCACGTTGCTGATCTGGGGCGGCCGCGACCGCGTGATTCCGCCCAGTTCGGCGGCGCAACTGCAGGGCCAGTTCCGCAATTGCCGCCTGCTGGTGATGGAAGGCGCTGGGCATCTGCCCTACGAGGAGATGCCCGAGGAGTTCAACCGCGCCGTGCTCGACTTTCTTGAAAGCAGTAGCTGGTAGTCAGTAGTCGGTCGGCGGTCGGCGAAACGCGACTATGATCTGCCAGTCTCACAAACTTTGTGGCGCGGGCGCCCTCGCCCGCGGCCTTTCTAGGTGGCGAGCACAACATTGTGAATCGCCTCTAGTTGTCCGAGCCGACGTAGTATCCGGAGCGGGCCCGGATGACGGCGCCACGGGCCACAATCTTCACCGCGTGAAACTCTCCCCGCGCCAGCGCGCCCACCGGACGAAATCCCACCACGTACTGACCGTTCAGCTCCCGTTCCACTCCCGCAAAGACCCTGCTCGCCCGCGCGTAGCTGGACAGCAGAAAGGCGCGCCCGCCCGTTGCCGCGGCTATCTGCCGCAGCACGCGGTCGCCGGGGTACTCCAGCCGTGAGCTGTGCACGGTTATGGAATAGACCACAATGTTCCACTGCTGCAGCGCGGCGATGGCCTCCGCCAGCGTGGCCCGGCTGTAGTTGTCCTCGCCATCGCTGAACAGCAGCAAAACGCGACACGCCGGCTCCACCGAGGCCAGCATCTTCGAGGCCCCAATCAGCGAGTCATAGAGCGCCGTCTGGCCTCCCATCGCAGGGACGGAAACCGCGCCCTCCCCTGACCGCTCGCGCGCGGCAAACGTCATCACGAAAATCTGATCGCTGGCCGAACGCTGCCCACCGCGCAGGAAGGCGAGTGCCGCCCGCCGTTCCGCCGCGAAGCTGCGCCGCATAGATTCGCTGCCATCGAGCAGAAGACCGATGCGCAACGGCAGACTGGCAGCCGCCTGGAAGCTGGTAAGCGAAGCGGCCACCCCGTTGTCCAAAACCTTGATTTCTCCCGCTCCCAAGCCCAGCGCCGGGCGGCCATGATGGTCCTTGGCGGCGAAGACCATCTGTACCTCTGGCACCACCCGCCGGATGGTCAGCGCTACCGGCGCCGGCATCCCCGCCTCCGGTTCAGCCAGCGCAGCCTGCGTCTGCCCCGCCGCCGGCGACAACAGCACGCTCAGCAGAGCCATGGCTAACCAGGTCCGCTTGTCCAGTTCCGAGAACACTCCATACCATTGCACCCCAGGTAAGACACCGCCGGCCAGATGCAAGATGGCTCGCTATCCCAGGCTGGTTCTGATTAGGGACCCATTCCCAAGAACGGAGTTGCGAGCCCGCTTCAAGTTTAAAAACCTCACCCACCCAACCATCGGGCACACGCAAGCTTTTGAAACTCGAAACATGAAACTTGAAACTCCTGAAGCCCGGAAACCTGCGAAACTTTGAAACCTTCCCTTGTGCCTCCCGGGTAACCCTTCCCCGCCACCCCTGGTTGCTACAATCCTTGCTTCACCCATGCCCCAGCTCACCCCGGCCGCGCTGTCGGAAGCCCGCATCCTCGCGGCCTACGCCATCTTTGCCGCCAGCTACCTTGTCTTCGCCCTGGGCAAATTTCCCGGCATGAAGATTGACCGCCCGGGTGCGGCCATTATCGGCGCCGTGCTCATGGCCGCGTCTCGCATCGTCACTCCCGCCGGAGCGCTGCGCGCCATTGACTTCACCACCATCGTGCTGCTGTTCTCCATGATGCTCATCGTCGGCAACCTGCGCCTGGTGGGCTTTTTCGAGTGGATCACCCACCTGGTGCTGCGCTGGGTGAAGCCCGTACATCTGCTGCCCACCGTGATCGTCACCTGTGGCATTCTTTCCGCCTTCTTTGTGAACGACATCATCTGCCTGGTCATGGTGCCCCTGGTGCTCGCTGTCACCCGCCGCATGAGCGTGCCGCCCCTGCCCTACCTGCTGGCGGTGGCCACCGCTTCTAACATCGGCAGCGTCGCCACCATCACCGGCAATCCCCAGAACATGCTGATCGGTTCCTACTCCGGCATCTCCTACCGATTTTTCATGGCTCATCTGGCGCCGGTGGCGGCGGTTGGACTGCTGGTTGATTGGGCGGTGCTGCACTGGATGTTTCTGCCTCACGAAATAGCTCACCCAGCAGTGGCCCAGGCGGTGGAAGAGAAGCCCCTGCAGCACTCCCAACTGGTGAAGCCGGCGATTGTGGTGGCCCTGGTGGTGGCGGGTTTCTTTGCCGGAGTGCCGCCCGCCATGATGGCCGCCATCGGCGCCGCCTTATTGCTGATCACCCGCACCCTCGAACCCCGCAAGCTTTATCAGGACATTGACTGGGGGCTGCTGGTCTTCTTTATAGGGCTGTTCGTAATCGTCGGTGGCGCCCAGAAAGCCGGCCTGGTCGAGGAACTGCTTGCTTTCGCCCGCCCATGGAACCTGCAAAACTCCGCCGTCTTCACCGCGGTGACCGCCGTGCTGGGCAATATTGTCAGCAACGTGCCCGCGGTCATGCTGCTCAAGTCGCTGGTGCCGGGCTTCGCCAATCCGCACACCGCCTGGCTGATCCTGGCCATGGCCAGCACCCTCTCCGGCAACCTCACCATCACCGGCTCGGTGGCCAACATCATTGTGGTTGAAAGCGCGCGCCCCGAGGTGGAGATCGGCTTCCGCGACTATCTTCGTGCCGGCGTCCCCATTACCCTCGCCACCCTGGTAATCGGCTGGGCCTGGCTCGTGCTGATTCACTGAGCGCTTCTTTTCCAGGCAGACGCCAGTGAACTTTTCTGCTAGTCTCGCCGTACTTTGGCTATGTCCAGCGCCACCGCAACTACTCCACCGATTGCCAACTCAACCGCCACCAGCTTGGGACTGGTGCTCTCGCTGTTTTCTATGCTGATCATCCGCCACGTCTTCCGCGCTATTTCGGTCGAGCCTGGAGTGGGGCTCACCCTGGCCCGGGAAACCTGCTTCTTCGCCAGCGCGGCCCTGCTCCTGCTCCTGGTTCGCAGAAGCGAAACGCTGCCCTGGCGCTCCATTGGCCTCGGCGCCTCCCCGCTTTGGAAGTCGCTGGCGTGGGGAGTGGTGATCGCCGTAGCCTGCGTCATTCCCGCCGTCCTGCTTGCGAAAATCACAGGCTATGGCCACGGCAGCGCCTCCCAGGCTTTCGCCCGTCTCCCCTTGTGGACGATTTTCATCGTGGTGGTGCGCGCGGGCGTCGCCGAGGAACTCTTTTATCGCGCCTATTCCATCGAGCGGCTGCGGGCGCTCGGCTTGGGACGCATTTTCTCCTGGGCCATTCCCCTGGCGATTTTCGCCGGCGCACATTGGACCGGCGGCGCCGCCAACATCCTCATCGCGCTGGTGCTGGGCGCTATTCTCACCGCTTTCTATCTCTGGCGCCGCGATTTGGTGGCCAACATGTTTGGCCACTTTCTGGTGGACTTCGTCGGCAACATCCTGCCTGCTCTGTTCTCCTGAGGACGGCAGTCCTGGGAATAGGCCTGCCACGTAGAGTGTCAGTCCCGTAGAGACGACACCACGTTGATCGTACCCACCTCAACCACACTCCCGTGCCGATGTATACTCAGCGCCCGACGAAGGCAAACCATGAAAACTCGGCAAAATTCACTCGCATTGGCACTCTGTCTATTGACCTTAACAGCCGCCGCCCAGCACAAGCCCACTATCCGCCTGGGCACGCCGGGAGCGCGGCTGGTAAAGTATCGCGCCACCATTCACGACGTGAAGTACACCTACGGCGTGGCTCCGCCCGTCGCCCGCCTGCGCTCCGGCGACATGCTGCAGACCAACACCCTGGACGCCTTCGGCAATGTGCTCCAGGGGCCGGGCGACACGCTGGCCAAGGTTAAGGGCGACAACCCCCTGACGGGGCCGTTTTACATTGAGGACGCCGAGCCCGGCGACACACTGGCCATCAAGTTCCTCGACCTGCAGGTGGACGGCCCACAGGGAGTGGGCGCCTTCGCTCCCGGCTTCGGCGCGCTGAACTCCAGCACCTACACGCCTATGCTGGGCGCGCCCCTGCCCGAGCGCATCTGGTATTACCCCGTGGACCACGCCGCCAATGTGGCCACGTTTCAGGCTCACGATTCCAGCTTCAAGGTGCAGATTCCGCTGCATCCCTTCTTCGGCTGCATTGGCGTAGCGCCCGCCGGCGGTGAAGCCCGCTCTTCCATCGTACCCGCGGAAAACGGCGGCAACATGGACGCCCCCGAAGCCAGCGTGGGCAACACTCTCTATCTGCCGGTGAACGTGCCCGGGGCGCTGCTTTACGTGGGCGACGGCCATGCCGCCATGGGCGATGGCGAGGTCGATGGCACCGCCATCGAGGCGCCGCTGCGCGCTCGGCTGCAGGTGCGCGTGATCAAAGGGCGCAAGATCGAATGGCCTCGTTTCGAAAACGACAACGCTATCATGGCCGTGGGTATCACCCGCCCGCTCGACGACGCCCTGCGCGTCGCCTTCACCCAGCTCATCGCCTGGATTCATGACGACTACGGCCTCTCTCAGCTGGACGCCTATGAACTGCTCTCCAAGGCGGCCAAAATCCACCTCGACGAAATGGTGGATCCCAACTATGTGATCGTCGCTTCCGTTGACAAGAAGTACCTGCCGCCGCGCAAGAAATGAAAGCCCGCCCGTCTACCCTTTGTTACTGGCGTGCTCCCCACCGTCACCTTGACAATGCTAGGAGCGGGGGCGAAACTTCGCTTTAGTACCACTATTTTCAGTTGATTAGGGACACATAGGGAGCTTCGCCGCGCGGCGCGCTTCCCGTGGCTGACCAATTGCACCTGAAGCCAGATTCCCGGCCGGGGTCAAACCCTTCTTATGACGCCGAATTGCGCTTGGTTGCCGAACAGGCGCAAATGCTCACCTTGGCCAGCGGCGCCGCCATCGCCCTCCGCCAGGGCGATCTCATGCTGTGCCGCGCCCGCGCCGGCGCCACCGCTCCCGTACTGGGCGCGCAACTCGACACCCAGTCCGGCCTTTCCGGCGAGTGCGTGCGCACCGGCAGAACCCTGGTGTGCGAGGACACGGAAAGTGATCCCCGCGTCAACCTCGACGTCTGCCGTTATCTCGGAATACGATCCATCGCCGTCCTGCCCATCTCTCTGGGCCGCGAAGTTGTGGGTGTGTTTGAAGCCTTTTCCGCTCAGGCCCGCGGATTTTCCGGCAATGAAGTGGCCGTTCTGGAGAGCATGCGCGACCTGGTGCTCTCGGTCATACGGCCATCGCCCCAGGCTGAGACGCCGGCCGCCTCCGTTCTGGCAGCGCGTGCGGCGGAGGAGAGGCTGTCCCCTCGTCCAACGGAAACTACGGCACCGCCGCTCCGCCCGCCGGCGAACAAGCCCCCGCTGCCCCCCTTCCGTCCCGCCATGGCTCCCGATCCCGAAGACGACCTGCTCTGCGAGATTGAGCAGCGGCTCCAGCCTAAGCCGCAGACCGATGTTCGAACCCGTGCCTTCCAACTGATGAGGGCGGAAAACGCGCCACCCTCCGCGCTGCCCGGCCCTGCCCCCTTTGCCAACCCCGACCCTGAAGATGACCTGCTTTGCGAAATCGAAACGCATCCTTCCGGAACAGCCACTCGGGCCCAGGACGACCACCTCCATGCCATGGGCGGATTTGCTCCCGCCCCGCTGCATCTGCGCGAGCCCGTCATCTCACGCAAGCTCATTGTCTTTGCCGTGGTGGTGGTGATGGCCGGACTCATCTGGCTGCGCTGGTGCAGTCACGCGCCTCGCGCGGCCAAAAACGCCGCTCCCAGCACTACCGTGGAAGCAGCTTCAAGTTCGGCTGCGCCACCCACGGCGCCCGCGGCTACGACTCTCGCACCACAGTCCGCGCCTGCTTCCCTGCAACCGGAACAACCGCAGCCCGTGCCCGCCGCAAACCAGACTGAGGTCCCGGAATCCTCGCCGGCTTTAGATACAGGCAACGCCCAGAAACATCGGCCATCCGTACGTCCTCAGCCGTCCTCAGAGGAACTGGGGCAACATCCCGAGAAAGCCAAACCTGCCCCCGCGCCTGAACTCGATAAGTCAGACCCCGTCGGCGTGAAGGATGTGGTCGCCCTCTCCTCCCCTCCAGCTTCCCCGCCAGCAACAAACTCCAGTTCGCCGCCTGCGCCCGCGTCCGCCAGTATTCCGTCACAAGCGCAGACACGGCCACAAATTTCGCCGCCCGCCTTCACACTGCGACCGGCGCCGCCCACGGCAAATCCATCGGTTCCCAGCGGCCAGCTCAGCATTTCCAAGGCTGTGGTGTCGTCTGCCCCCGAATCCGAGCCTGCCGAAGCTCTCAGTCCCGACGCCTTTCGCCTCCTGCTCGATTCGGCCAGGGCGGGCGATGCCGGCGCACAACTGGCCCTGGCGGTTCGCTACGCCAATGGCGAGGGGGTGCGCCAGAGCTATCCTGATGCCCTGAAATGGTTTAAGAAGGCCCGAGCCCAGGGCGTTGCGCCCACCCCAGGCAAGGTCGCGGAAGCCTGGAGCAAAGTGGAGCAGTGGGCCCGGTCTCACTCCGAGAAAAAGTAGGCGGCTAGAATTGAGGGTTGTGTAACTCATTGATATGCCATGTGCTACTTGTTTCAGCGCCCGTCGCCTCACGTTTGCATGACCTTTGGACTAAGGCTTATTCCCGCTTCAGTGACCTTGACACGCCCCATAATTGATACGAAACTCGCCTATGTTCTCACCGGTGAGCCAGTTAAGCCGTCGCGTGCGTGTATTCGCCTGATTAGCAGGGCCCGTTCACAGTCGCATGGATCACTACTCCATCATCGACCCTCCATCACCGGATAAAGATCGCGCGGTTGTGCCTGGGGAAACCTCCCTGCCGCCGGACGACCAGATGGCTTCCCAGCTCTCCGCCCCGGAAACCGCGGCCCCCCAGGCGGAAGACCCCGCTCAGGAATCTCCCCTCTTGGCCACTCCTCCAGAGCCGCAACCCGCAGCCCCAGTGGAAGAACCCGCAACCGATCTGGACACCGCCCTGCAGGCCCTGGCGCAGAAGGCGCAATACGTCAGCAATGCCACTGGCGCGGCCATCGCTCTGCGGCAAGGCGCCGATGTGGTCTGCCGGGCAGCCAGCGGCAGCAGCGCTCCCGACCGCGGCGCGCGATTGCAGGTCAAAACCGGATTGACTGCCGAGTGCTGGCGCACTGGCGAACTGATGCGCTGCGACAACGCCATGACCGACTCGCGCGTGGACCTGGAAAGCTGCCGGCGCCTGGGAATAGACGCCATCATCATCGCTCCCATACGTTGCGGCAAAAGCCTGGCGGGAGTGCTGGAAATCTTCTCCGCGCACGCTTACTCCTTCCAGGAACGCGATGTGGAAACGGTCAAGGCCCTGGCCGAAGAAATCGGCAACCTGCTGGAGCATGGGGATCCGCTTCCGGCAATGGCAGTGGCAGCGGAGGCGCCAGTTCCGGACCTGACTGTGCCGGCTCAGAACGCCTGCCAGAATTGCGGCGCAAAAATCCAGGCCGACGCCGTATTTTGCACTGCCTGCGGCAGTTTCCAGGAAAGCACGCCCCCTGTCAGCCCAGCGCCGGAGGCCACCGGCTGGAAAGCCCGGCTGAACAGCCGCCGTTTGCTGGTTCCGGCAATTTTTGTAGCCATGGCCCTGGCTGTGGCGGTAGCTCCGATCTCGCGCAACCAGACAGCTGCGGCGCCCGTCGCCAAGCCCGCGCTGCAAGCATCTGCTTCTCCTGCGACCGCCGCTGGGGCTTTCACGCCCGCCCGTTCCACTGCCGGCGGCGAAGCCGCAGTGGCAACAAGCAAAGCTGCGGTGGCAACAATGGTGGCGAAGGAAACTCCGGACCAAGGTCCTCCTCCCCCCGCCGGCAATCCCACCATCGCCAACAGTGTGAAACAGCTTCTGGGTGGCATGAGCTCAGATTTCTCCAAGCTTCTGCCCGTCAGCGAAAAAGCCGAGCCTCCCTCCAATGGTGATCCCAACCTGAGAGTTTGGGTGGATACCCGCAAAGGCTACTACTATTGTCCAGGAGAGGAGCAGTACGGGCACACGCAGAAGGGTTCTTTCATGACGCAAAAGGAGGCTGAGGCGAATTACTATATCCCCGCTCTCATCAAGCCCTGTATGTAGGGCCGATGCGAGCTGGGGACAACCACGCAAATTACTCTTGACAAGTCGTTTAGGTCTGCTTACATTCCGGACATCTGGCATCACAGTCAGTCTCATTGGGTGCATATATGAAAAATGTGTACGAGGTATTGCGGCAGAAGGAGCTGGAGCTTACGCGCCTGGAAAAGGAAGTGGAGGCTCTGCGTATCGCTGCTCCCCTGCTC
>JBLMXE010000103.1:0-28279 GCA_050257615.1 Chlamydiota bacterium
GCAGTAAAGGATTGCGAACTTCGCGATCCTTGGAGTCCGGGCCGACCAATCGGTGACAGCACGAGTCCTTCGTTGCTGTCTTAGCAAGAATTGTTGTACAGGGTCTGCAAGGTTCTGTAGAGGGCTCCAGCCATGAAGTCTCGTCGTATACCCGCGTTTCTCCTCGCGGTCTGCGCGTGCTTCGGTTCTCGCTGCGCACAGGCAGCCGCCTCCCAGCAAACAAAAGCGCCACCATCTGAAGCGGTGACGACCACCATCCCGGGTCCGCTGTACTCCTTCCTTCGTATGGCGGCGATCAGCCGGCAGGTTCCGCCGGAAGACGTGCTGCCTCTTCTGGCACGCAATGTGGTCACCCATGGCTATGAGGGATGGCAGGATAGGCCCGGCTCGCCAACCGAATTTCTGGTGCTGTTGAGCCGCTATGTGCAACAGGCACGGGAGTTGACGAAACTGGCGGGCGCCGAGGGCGTCATTCGCGTTGCCAATTGCGAGCAAGCGACACCCCTGCTGCGCATCCTCGGTTATCGTTTCCGCCAAGGTTGTGGCAGCGCACTGGCAGCCGCCAATCCCGACAGGGCATTCCTCACCATTGATGCAGGTTTCCCGCTGGTGGATTTGGAAACCGATCTCCATGACCGCAAACCTTTCATATACCCATTTCACGGTTTTTCCGTACCGGTGCTGTTTCGCGAGAGCGACTGGACGTCACTGCGACAAATCAGGGGGAACACCGTCCTTGACGCCCTGCTGGAGGATCCAGCATTGGCGCGCCTTTACGTGGCGCTTTCTCACCTCGATCCCGAAACTCGACTTGCTTTGAAGCAATCTCCCGGATTAAGCAAGCTGGTTGGGGTTTCGCCCGCGCTCGACTTCTATGGAACTCAAATTGCGATCCGTTCTGGCCAGGTTGTGGTGCCGGGAGGAACCGCGGCGGACTCGGCCTGGAAGGATCTGGTGGGCGCAAGTCCGGCCTCCCCAAGCCAATTCATACTGCACCTATTGAGCAAGGACCAGGGCTGGCTGGCGGCCTACTTCGATTCGTTGTCGCGTACCAGTCGTGAACGGCAAGCATACTTCGCCGAGCCGCACCGGTTGGCGCGCTTCTATCACGCGCTGCGCGGGCGCGATCCATTTCCTGACGCCTACAAACGGGCATTCCGTCCCAACCCGGGTTTGTTGCTCCTGGTGACTCGCCTTCGCCTGGGGCCGGACGGAGAGCCCCAGGTCCCTGGCAACCTGGAAGTATGGAAAGAGATTTTTCGCCAGAAAAGCGATTCCAAGATCATCCGCAAACTGGGGAAACAGGCTCATACTTGGAAAACTCCGGACCAACTGGTGGAAGCGCTGTTCGGAGCTACCCGGGCGGGAACGGAGACTGGGCCCCTGCAAATCTACCTCTCAATAAGCGAACTGGATGCTGAGCGTTCCCCGGCAGGCCGCCTGGCGCCGCAAACCGTGCGCCTGCTGGCCGATAAGTTCGCAAAGTTCAGAGATCAATATCTGATTTTTTCCGAGTTTCCGGATCTGAATAATGCTTCGATCGTTCGCTTTCTGACTATTGCGGACGGCCTCGATCGGATTTCCGATCCCACCCTGCGCGGCAACGCCATGGGAATTTTTCAAAGCAATGTTGGACTTTGGCAGATTCTGGCTCGCCAGGGGCAGATTCCCAGGACGTTGCTGAACCAGTCGTGGCGGCAGGTTACCGCCCCATTTGCCAGGATTACCTCTGCTGCCCAGCTCTTCGATGCCGGGCGCGGCTCATTGCGAGAATTGATGAAGGCCGCGACGGGGAAATCCAGCTGTTCGCAGGATGAAATCGTCGAGTTACTGGCTGGCCCTCAGCAGCCCAGTCCCGAGGCCCGCCAGGTACACGAGGAGCTGGCCAAGAAACTTCGCTCGGACCTGAACGGTCAGCGGCTGGTTTCCCTGGACACGATCCTGGCGTTGGGGGAGCAACTAGATGCCGCGGCAAAGACCAGGAGCACGGCTCCAGTGGAAATTCCTCTGGCCGGAGAGCTGCAGGAGTTCGAGATGCCGAGACCTATTTTCAGTCGCGGCGAGAGAACGGAATGGGCCACAGGAGTCTATAACAACCGTCACACCGATTTAGAGATGCGTACGGACTTGGCCAAATTGATGAAATCCCATCCCTCGTCCAGACGATTGATCAAGGCTCGTGGCGAGCTTACACCATTCCTGCGCGACGCTCTGGTGGGGTTTAATTATGCCTATTATGAACCACCAGGCTCTCAGATTCTCCGCACCAATCCTCTTTTCGTCCGCTCCCATGACTTCGCCGGGGAAACGCTGGCGGGAATGACTTCCATGTGGCAAGCCCCGCAGTTGCTTGGAGTTGGCTACCCCGCCGGCGGAGGCGCTCATTTGGTGGGTTCGCTTGCCTACCTTCCCTATGTGCTGGCAGAGGCCGAGGAGGACTTCATCGCGCCCAAAAATGTTCAGGCGCTTATCTGGAAGGAGATGGCGGCCGTCCTCTTAACTGACGCGACCCTGTCGCGGTGGTGGAACGTGGGCCGGAACGAGCTCCACGCCGTGGCGCTTTACCAGCAAGCCGGCGAGGAGCTTCTGGCTGCTTCAGAAAAAGACGGGCGGTTGAGAGATAAAGTGATCGCCATCCTCGGAGATCGCATGACGCCGGCGAGGCTGGGGCGAGTGGAAGCGGCTCTGCAAACGGGAGGCCTCGCCAAGGCAGAGGCGGAGATCATGCCGGCAGATACCTTCTTTCTGGAGGCTGAGTTTCGCCAAGGGTTTCCTGAGGAGAGCAATTCTTCCGGACCTGCAGGGAAGGAATTGCAGGTGCTTGCCAGCCGGCACCCTGCAGAGGTCAATTGGAAACGACTGTCCCGAGACTTCGGTGTGCCACACCCCATGCTGGCGCAAACTTATGCGCGCGAGTTGCTGAATGTGCAGCCGTTCCCCGCCTGCGAGGGATACGGCAGCGCTTTGCTGGCGGAGTCCTGGGAATCGAACTATCTTTACTGGGCCCGAGTGGCAGACGCGGCGGGCTATTCACCCGTGATGCTCAACGAATTGGTTCCGGAACTTACCCGACGCATGGTGGAAGAAATCTTTGCTACCGATACGGAAGATTGGCCGGCATTGCTTCGGGCACTGCGCCAAACAGGAGAAGAATTGCGCGCCGGAAAACTTGCGGTGCTGCCTCCGAAGCATTCGATTCTGCGGGCGGCGGATTCGCCAGGCACGAAAAAGAATCCGGATTAGCGTCCGTGTGGGGTTTGGAATTGCAGAGGTTTCCATGATGAAACGCTGTCTTCTCCCCTTGGCATTGCTCGCAGCATTTATGGTGTGTCCCGGGGCCGGAACTGTGGCCCAGGAAGGCGAGTCGCGAATTTTCGTCGTCGTGGACATGGTGCAATTGAATGTGGCGGTGACGGACAACAAGGGCAATTACGTAACCGGGCTGCAACCGAAGGATTTTGCGGTTTCGGAAGATGGCATTTCGGAACGAATTGCCACTTTCGGAGAGGGCAACGAGCCTACTCGCCCGCTGTTGCAGGTGGCCGGTGATAACGCCCCCCCGCAAGGTGATGCATTGCGGGGTTCGCACCGGGGTGGAGATTCGGAGAATCCACCAGAAACCTTCGCTTCAGCCATAGCCGGGGCCAACGTTTTCATCCTGTTCGACACCAGCAATTATATGTACCGGCATTTTGTGTTCGCGCAGGACGCCATTGCCGATTTTATCCGCACTTTGGAATCCGCCAACAAAATAGCTTTCTATTCCTACAGCCGTGATCTGCTGCGAGCCACTCCTCTCACACCCGATCGTTCGCAGGTCTTGCGTGGCGTGCGCTCGACCGTGGCGGGGGATGACGCCGCGCTTTACAACGCTTTATTGCTGACGGTGAAGGATGCGGCCCAGCAAACCGGACGCAAGGTGGTGGTTGTGTTTTCCAACGGGCCGGATAATGCCAGCACGGTGCCGCCGGAGGATGTGGCGGAGCTTGGCCAATCGAGCGGGGTTTCCATCTACATGATAAGTACTCAGCAAGCCCAGCTGGATCCCATTTCCACCGCGGTGTTTTCGCGGATGACCGCGGCAACCGGCGGGAAAGCGTACTTTACCAGGAACTGGAACGATCAGGAAAAAGCGTTCGCTTCGATTCGCGATGATCTGGCCCACTTGTATTCGATCAGCTACTACCCTCAACCGAATCCCAATCGGGGCTGGCGTACTATTTCGGTGAAATTGGTCGGTAAGCAACTCAAGAAGTATCACGTGCGCACGCGAAATGGATACCGGCCCCAGCCGGTGCGATCCTCCGCGGGCAATGTCTCGGTTTCTCGCCCCCAGTCTGTCCCTCAGTAGGGGCGAGGGTGCAACTTAGATCCTCTCAGTTCCCGTGCCCCGCAGGCTTTTCTTCGGCAGTAAGCCTGCCCGCTTCCGCCGCCGCGCTTTGCAGCTTCTGGCCGGCCACGTTGGCCTGCTGATCGAGCGCCTGGAACACGGCATATTGCGCCGGAGTTGGCCTGGCATAGGCGAGGTCAACATCCGCGGCCAGGTATGCCAGGTGGTCTCGCAATTTGGTTTCGTAGAGCAGGCTGCCTTCTGACGACTTCATGGCCATCTGGGCGACGTCGCCGATCTCGCGGTTGAGAGCTGCCAGCACACTGGCGGCCTGTGCGGTGGGCAAATAGTGAGCGGCAACGGCTTTCTGCAGATTATCGCGCGCCGCCAGCGCCCGATTGATGGCCTGGTCCAGTCTATCGAGATCGGTGTGAATCTGCTGATCCAGGGCCAGCCGCGCCGCTAGTTCCTGTGGCGTCGCGTGGAGTCTGGGATCGAGGCTGACAGAGAAACTCGCTTTCGTCGTCTGTCCGCCATACGTGAGCGCAACGGTGTAGTTGCCCGGCACGACTTCAGGGCCCTCCACGGAGTCTTTTAGGCCGCCTGCAGGAATGGGCGCGTGGTATCCGGTCACCTCCGCCGCATAGGGATAGCGCAAGTCCCACTGGAAGCGATTCATCCCCGGCTCCACGGCCGTGAGCCTTTGTTCCTTTTCCCGAATCTGCTGATCCGTCGGCTCGGCGCTGTGGTCCACTTCGGCGGCCACATTCTCCTGGCCTTTTACGGTTTGCTCCTGGCCCGCCTGAGCCTCCTTTTCTTTTGCCTTCTCCTTCTTCTCTTTTTCTGTTTCCAGGTGCAGAACGAAGCTGCGAATTACTTTGCCTTGCGAATTTGCTATTTCCAGGCTGGCCGGCGTTTTGCCGTCATAGTTCTGGGGAAGGTGGAAGAAGATGGTAGCGCCGAACGGCGGGTTATCGCCCGCGTCGGGCACGCGCCGGGCTTCGGGGCTGGGCTTGCCATAGGCATGCGTGAGCCATGCCTGCTGGGGAGCAAACAAGAAAGCCGAATTGGCTGCCGCCAGCGGTTTCTTGGTCAGCTGCTCAAGAACCGTTAGGTTGTCCAGAATCCAAAACGCCCGTCCGTGAGTGGCGGCCACTACCTCCCCCTGGCGTGAATTAATGGCCAGATCGCGCACTTCGGTGACGGGCAGATTAAGAGTCAGAGGCTGCCAATGCGCCCCGGCATCCAGGCTGACATACACGGTGCTACGCGTGCCCAGGAAAAGCAGCGCGGGATCACTGGGATCCTGGCGAAGATCGAAAACAAATTCATCCGCCGGCAGTCCGGCTGTGATTGCGGTCCAGTGCCGGCCCAAGTCGGTGGTCTCGTAAACATAGGGACGGAAGTCGTCCCACATGTAGCGCCGAGCCGTGAGATAGGCGGTATTCTTGTCGGCGTGCGAAGGCTCAATACAACTGATCCACGAGTCGGGCAGTCCCGGTGGAGTTACCAACTGCCAGCTTTTTCCTCCATCCGTGGTCACGTGGGCCAGGCCGTCATCCGAGCCGGCCCAGATCACGTTGCCGTCGAGCGGCGAAACCGCCAGCGCCGAGATGCCGGGATAAATCTCGGCTCCCGACTGGTCCAGGTCAACCGGCCCGCCGCTTGGTATTTCCGTGCTTGCCCGGTTGCGCGTGAGGTCGGGCGAAATTCGCTTCCAGCTCTGGCCGTAATCGTCGCTCTTGAATACGTATTGAGCGGCGGTCAGCAGTTCCTTCGGATTAGCCGGCGAAAACAGAATGGGATGTGTCCAGCCAAACCGGTTCTTGAGTTCGTTTGATGCCGACCCTTCCTCATAGTTCGGCCATGGACTCACGCTGTGATACTCTTCGCTGTCGCGGTCGTACCTCACAAAAATGCTGTAATACCCGCTGCCATAAGTGATCTTGGGATTGTCCGGTTGCGGCACGGAATAGGTGCTCTCGCCGTAGGCCACGCGGTGCCAGGCCGAAAGCGGAATTGTGCCTCCGCTGCTGGCGCTCGGCCCTTCGAATGACCCTTCGTCCTGCTGCGCGCCGAAAACGTGAAAAGGAAACTGATTGTCGAGATTGACGTGGTAGAACTGGCCGGTAGGCTGATTGTGCTCTGTGCTCCAGGTGTTGCCGCCGTCGGTTGAGACGGTGGCGCCGCCGTCGTTGCCTTCCAGCAGAATCCGCGTGTCATTCGGATTGATCCACACCACGTGATTGTCTCCATGGGGCGGCCGCAGCTTCTTGAATGTCTTGGCCCCGTCGTGCGAAACCCACAGCGCATCCACTTCCGGCGCGTACACGGTGTTGGGGTCCTTGGGGTCGGCGTAAATGGTCATGTAATAGAAGGCGCGCTGCCGCAGCTTCCACTCGCTGTTCACGCGCTTCCAGGTGGCGCCTGCGTCCTCCGAGCGGAACACGCCGCCTCCTTTTGCCTGCATAATCGCGTACACAATATTCGAGTTGCTGGCAGCAACGGAAAGGCCGACACGCCCTAGAACGGTCTGCGGCAAGCCCTGGTTGTGGGAAAGATTCGTCCAATGCTCGCCCCCGTCCGTGGTCTTATAGATACCGCTGCCCGGGCCCCCGCTGATAAGGCCCCACGGCATGCGCACGGCTTGCCACATCGCGGCATAGAGCACGGCCGGGTTGTTCGGGTCCATCACCAGGCAGATGGCGCCGGTTTTGTCATCCACATACAGGATCTTTTTCCAGGATTTGCCGCCATCGCTGGACTTGAAAACGCCCCGTTCGGGATTGGAAGCGAACACGTGTCCCATGGAGGCGGCATAGACAACATTGGCATCCTTGGGATCCACGACGATCGCGCTGGTGGAGTGGGTTTCGCGCAGGCCGGCATAATGCCAGCTCTTACCCGCGTCCGTGGATTTGTAGATGCCGTCGCCGGGAATCACGTCGCTGCGTATGTCAGTTTCGCCCGTGCCCGCGTAAAGGATTTTGGGATTCGAGGGCGTCACTGCAATAGCTCCAATACTGGAGCTGGGCTCGGGCAGCTTGCCGTCAGATATGTTTCGCCAGGTAATGCCCTCATCCGTGCTCTTCCAGACTCCGCCGCCCACCGCTCCCGCATAAAACAGATTGGCGTCTCCCGCAACCCCGGTCACGGTAACCACTCGCCCTCCGATGTAGGGGCCAATGGATCGCCATTTGAGTTTGCTCATCAGTTCTGGTACGGAAACGGAGCCTGAGCTTTGCGGACCGGCGAGCCCCGCAAGTGGCACAGCAACGATCAGAGCGGGCAGGAAGCAAAATGCCACGAGTCGGATAAGCTGTTTCATGGTTGATTTCCTAGACTGGAATTTCCCAGCATCTTTTGGCCTTGGGAATATACAACATACAAGGGAAGGGAACCAGTGCAGCTACACGGGTGTACTCGGTGGACGCAGCCTTAGGCAGTCCTTTTCCGTGTGGAATATCGCTTAGCCGAGCATTAGGGACTCACCACCCGGCCTAGCTCTCTTTTCACAGTGGCTCGCAGCGCCTCGACATTGAAGGGTTTCTCCAGCAGAACGGCGCCGGAGCCCACATCCGCTTCCGCTTTCACCAGAACGTCACTGTAGCCCGACATGTAAATAACCTTGATCTCTGGCCGCAGGACTCGCAGATGGGCCGCCAGTTCAACGCCGCTGATGCCCGCCGATAAAACCACGTCGGTCAACAAAAGATCAATCGGCCCCGCGTGGGAGCGCGCGACATTCACCGCTTCTTCTCCGTTGCTGGCCAGCAGCACCGTGTACCCACTGTCTCGCAGCGCGGCCTGGGTCATCTCAGCCAGCGGCTTTTCGTCCTCCACCACCAGAATCGTTCCCGATGCTGGTTCGGACACCGGTGCGGCGCGCGCCGGCAGCGCCGCCTTTTCCGCTGGCGCGAACACGCGCGGCAAATAGATCTTGAACGCAGTGCCTTGGCCAGGTTCGCTATACACCCAGATATGCCCTCCGCTCTGCCGCACGATGCCATAAATGATGGACAATCCCAGCCCCGTGCCCTTGCCTATCGCCTTGGTGGTAAAGAAGGGCTCAAAAATACGAGACCGGGTGCTTTCGTCCATACCTACGCCGGTGTCCGATACGGAGATCATCACGTAGGGGCCGGGAAGCACTTCCGGGTGCAACCGCTGGTAGTTGCTGTCTAGATCCACGTTGGCTGATGCAATTCTCAGCCTGCCTCCCCCGGGCATGGCGTCTCTGGCATTGACCGCTAGGTTGATCAACACTTGCTCAAACTGCACCGGATCAGCTTTTACCCGGCCCAAGTCGGGGGCCAAATGAAGGACTACTTCAATGTTCTCTCCGATCAGCCGGGGCAACATCTTGCTTAGCTCAGTAATTCGCTCATTCAGGTCCAGCAGCCGTACGTCCATCACTTGTTTGCGGCTGAAGGCCAGCAATTGCCGGGTAAGTGCCGCCGCGCGCTCGGCTGCTTTGAGAATGCTATCCAGGTGCTTCACGCTGGGGTCGTCGGCCTTCAGTTTCCCCTGGATGAGCGCGGAATAGCCCAGAATGATGCCGATGATGTTGTTGAAGTCGTGCGCCACCCCGCCCGCGAGGCGGCCTATTGCCTCCAGTTTCTGCGCCTGCAGCAGCTGTTCTTCGAGAATCTTGCGTTCACTGATGTCGCGGGCCGCGGCGAAGACGCCTTCCACTTCTCCGACTTCGTTGCGGAACACGGAAGCGTTGTACAGAACGTGCGTGACCTGCCCGGAGGGGTGGCGGATGGCCAGTGGATAATCGTGCACCGATTCCTTCTCGAAGACCTTTTGGTAGCCCTCGCGCGCTTTGTCCGGCTCGGTGAAATACTCGCAGAAATCGCTGCCGATCAGGCGGCCACGCGGCACTCCTGTGACCAGTTCCGTGGCCCGGTTGACGTCGGTTATCTTGCCCTCACGGTTGATCGTGACCAGTGGATCGAGGCTGGCCTCGATCAGGCTGCGCGCATACAAGGACGCCCGGCGCAATTGCTCTTCCGCCTCCTTGCGCTCCGTGATGTCCTGGATCATGGAAAGCACGCCCATAACCGTCCCGTCCGACTCTTTCAAGGGAGTGTTGGTCCAATGGCAGGTAATCACGCGGCCATCTTTGGTGAGGTTCTCGTTGGTGCTGTGGGCAGTCGCATCCCCCTGCAGCAACCGCGAAAAGATAGCATCCACACGCCCTTTATTATCCGCGGGAACGATGAGATCGTAGGGATGCTGTCCCATGGCTTCTTCCGCGCTAAAGCCAAAAATCTGCTCCGCGGCGGGATTCCACGACATGACGCGAAACTCCCGGCTCCACACGATGCAGCCAATGGGCATGCGATCAATCTGCAGTTGCAGCCGGGCTTTGCTTTGCCGGACTTCCTCTTCGGCTTGCTTGCGCTCCGTAATGTCGGTTACGGCACACGTGATCCCGGCCACGTTTCCCGCACGGTCGCGCAGGGGCTCGCCGGCGAAATCGTAGTAAATGGTCCGGCCCTGGAAGTGTATGGGAATTTCTTCCCGCACACCTTGCCCGGTTTCCAGAATGCGGCGCTTGACGGCGGCCAGGCGAGCCGCATCCTCCGCATTCTCCAGGATCTCGGCATCCGTTTTCCACAGCCAGCCCCGCTCCCTCCAGGAGGCCACCGGGCTATTTATCCATGTGTACCTCAGGTCCCGGTCCTGGTTGAAAACGACGATGGGAGAATTCTGCAGAGCCACCCGGAAACGTTCCTCGCTGGCCCGGACTGCCTCCTCGGTCCGCCTTTTTTCTGTGATGTCGGTGAAGGTTGTAACCACCGAATCCACGGTAACGCCACTGCCATTAAAAATAGGTTGCGAGTTAACCAGGATCCAACTCACGCTCCCGTCCGCTTTCTGCACGCCCATGCAGACATCATGCTGCGGTTGGCCTGTGTGCAGCGTCACCATCGCCGGATGCTCCGTCCCCGGAAATGGCGACCCGTCTTCGTGGATAGTGCGCCAATGCGGGTCCAAGGAAGTTCGGCCTTGCATCTGTGCGGCCGTGAGCCCCAGGATTTGTTCTGCGCGGGGATTGCACGTTACGATGACCCCGCCGGCATTCTGCACCACCACTCCTTCCGCCATGGCGGTTACCACCGAGCGATAGCGTTCCTCGCTTACGCGCAGGGCCTTCTCCGCCAGCATCTTTTCCTTCTTGCGGAGTTGGCTTTCTCGGCGGCGCTGCTGGCCGAACATGGTATTACTTCCTGGGACTCGCCGCATTCGCAAGCGCAGTCACGTCAGTCTCGATTTCAATCGCTGCTCGACGGGCTACGCAATCCACACATATACCCTTGCGCGGGGAGACATTTTCTTCCCCGCGCACACATCATCCGCTACCTTGATCCTCAGCTGACAACTGTAGAATGGCAGTGAGCCGCGTCACATCTATTAGCCCGTTGCCGCGCGGGAATATGAGGTTCTCACCACTGGATCTGCAGGAGCGAAACCGCCTGGCGCGGGAGGGTCAGAGAAAGCTCAGTTTTTCCGCCCGCGAAATTGACCCAGTACGGCGAGTCGAAGAGTTGTAACTGTCCGGCCGCCACCAGGGCGGAGTACTGTTTCGCAGTGGGTGTTTGCGGCGATCCCATTTGCTGCCAAAGGGTGCACGCGTCGCTGTGAGTCTGGTCAATTCCAGAGTGCGTCAGCAGCGCCCGTTAGATCGTCGCCGGCGCGCCAACAGCACCACCACACTCCGCCAACGCGAGTCGTGAAAGGACAGCTGGGGTCGGCACCAACCTCCATCTCTTCTCCAAGTGTGTGCCCGGGTTGTAGCGCTCTCGCAACCGGGTGCCCCGGCAAGGTTGAGTAAACGATTACTGCAACCCGGAGTATAATCCTGCCACCCGCTCCACAGGCCACAGTTGCGCGCGGCGGGACAGGAGGCAGACATGGGCAAGAAACTCACTATTTCGCGCCGGCAGTTTGTGTCTTCGGCCCTTTCCGCGGCCGCGGTTTCTTCCTTAGCCGTCCCAAAAGTCTTCAGCGAAACCGCTGCCCGCGCTTTTCCCTCCGCCTCTGCCGGCGGCGCGACGCCTCCAGTTTCACTCTTCCAGACTCCGGACTGGAAAAATCAGGCCATCGAAAGCCTCACCCGCTCTCCTTACGCCAAACTGCACCAGGTACCGGTGCGCGCCGTCACCATCAAAAGCGGTTTCTGGGCCCAGCGGCGCGAGACCAACGTCAGCAAAAGCATTCCCACCATGCACGACCTGCTCGAAGCCCACGGCCGCATGAACAACTTCCGCCGCCTGGCAGGGAAGAGCAGCGCGCCTCAGATCGGGCCGGTGTTTTCCGATTCAGACGTGTACAAGTGGACGGAGGCGGTGGGATTCGCGCTCCAGTCCGGCGATTCGCCCGCCCTGCGCGCTCTCTCTGAGAAGGTGATCAGTGAAATCGTCGCCGTGCAGGAGCCCAGCGGCTATTTGAATACTTATTTTGTCGGCGACCGGGCTCCGCTGCGCATGTTGCCGGAGACCCAGGCCACTGGCCATGAGCTCTACTGCCTTGGCCACATGCTCCAGAGCGCTATCGCCTATTACCGCGCCACCGGCGAGCGCACCCTGCTCGATGCCGGCATCCGCTTCGTGGACGGCTTTCTCCTGCCCAACTACGGACCCGCCCCCAAGAAGCCCATCGTCTCCGGTCATCCCGAAATTGAGATGTCCTTGATCGAGCTCTATCGCCTTACCGGCGACAAGCGCCAGCTCGACTTGGCGGGATACATCCTGCGCGGCGACGACCGCCTGAAGTTCCCGGAGCGCCGCACCATTTACATGTTCAGCGGCACGCCCTTTACCGCCCGCACCCACCTGGAAGGACATGCGGTGCGCGCCATGTATGCCTGCTGCGGCGCTACCGACTACTACATGGAGACTGGCGACCCCACTTACTGGAAGACTCTGAACATGCTCTGGAACGATCTGGTCACCGCCAAGATGTACATCAGCGGCGGCGTGGGGGCGCGCTCCGACGGGGAAGCCTTCGGTGACGCCTATGAATTGCCCAACGCCCGCGCCTACGGCGAGAGTTGCGCCGCCATCGGCAACATGATGTGGAACTGGCGCATGCTTTCGTCCACGGGCGACGCCAAGTTCACCGACGTGATGGAACGCGCGCTCTACAACGGCATCAATTCCGGCATGTCGCTGAATGGAACCATGTATTGCTACAGGAACCCCCTGGCCTTCGATCCTTCCACCGGCGACAAGATCCGCAATCCCTGGTACGACGTAACCTGTTGCCCGCCCAATCTGGAGCGTACCTTCGCCTCGCTGCCCGGATATTTCTACAGCACCAGCAGCGACGGCATTTACCTCCATTTCTTCGATAATTCCGAACTCGACTGGCATTTGGAAAACGGAACGCCGCTCAAGATCGCTCAGAAAACTAATTATCCCTGGGAGGGCGAGATTGAGATTTCAGTTTCGCCGGCCACACCCGCGGACTTCACCTTCTACCTGCGCATTCCGGGCTGGGCAGATGATGCCAAGGCTGCGGTAAACGGCAAGCCGCTCGCGGGAGTGACGCCGGGCCAGTATCTGCCCATTCGCCGCCGCTGGATGGCGGGGGATGTAATTCGCCTGCAATTGGCCATGCCCACGCACGTGCTCCAGGCCAACCCGCGCATTGCCGAGGACACCGGGCGTGTTGCCGTGCAGCGCGGGCCACTTCTTTACTGCATGGAGGAGTTGGACCAGCCCAGCGACGTGAGCCTGGCTGATGTGGCTCTCAATTTGGGAGCGGAGCCGGGTGCGGATTTCCACGGCCAATATGAGAGCCAGCTTCTCGATGGCGTGCTTGTGCTCCGGCACGGCGGCATGGCCTACGAGGAGAGCGTCTCGCGGCTCTATTCGCGTTACACCGGGCAGGCGACCAGCACCCGCCGTATTCCTCTGTCATTTATTCCTTACTACGCGTGGGCCAACCGGGAGCCCACGGCGATGCAGGTCTGGACACGCCTGTACAAGGCTTGATGCGGGCAGCGCGATCAAAAACATTGGCCTCGCACAACTACTACATCGTAATGGCCAGTTTAAACTCGCCCATGGCCGAGCATTTCCCCTTCGTGGACGTGGAACTGGGCAACGAACTGTTCTGGTACATCTTTGAGGGCGAGCCCAAGGTAAAGGACGGACACGTCGAACTCGACGAGAGCACCCCCGCCCTGGGGCTGACCATACAATGAGCTGGAGCTCGAAAATTTCACCGTGATCGAATAGTTAGAAAAATGGCCACACGACTGATTCAGCTGAAGAAAGGTCTGGTTCGCCGCGTAGCGCTGGTGGAGGAGCCGCACCTTCGCTTGCTGGGCGGCTGTTTTTCCATTTACGAATTGGCCGGCGGCGCCATTTCCGCCGGTCTGGCGCTGAGCCAGGCAGCGCGGCAGCGGGCCACCTCTGACGCCCTGGAATACGGTCCTGTATACGAAGCGCGCTCGGAGTGGCGCATCTTGCCGGCCATTGATCACCCCGACGAGCCCAGCCGGTGTTTGCTTTCCGGCACCGGCCTGACTCACCTGGGGAGCGCCCGCAATCGCCAGTCCATGCACGAGGTCCGCCCCGAAGACCTGACCGACAGCATGAAGATTTTCCACTGGGGCGTGGAACGCGGCCGCCCGGCTCCGGGCTGCATTGGCGTGCCTCCGGAATGGTTCTATAAGGGGACGGGCACCGCCCTGCGCGCCCACGGTGACCCCCTGGACATTCCTTCCTTTGCGGAGGACGGCGGGGAAGAGGCCGAAATCGCCGGCGTGTACCTGGTCGGCCCGGATGGCCGCCCCTATCGGCTGGGAATGGCAGCGGGCAATGAGTTCGCCGATCACCAGTTCGAGAAGAAGAACTACCTTAATCTCGCGAGCTCCAAGCTTCGCACCTGCTCGCTGGGCCCCGAACTGGTAGTGGATGGGGAATTCCAATCACTCAAGGTAGACGTGAAGATCGAGCGCGATGGCCGCGTGCTTTGGTCCAAGGCCTTCCGCAGCGGCGAGGTTGAAATGTGCCATAGCCTGCAGAACATCGAGCATCACCATTTCAAGTTCGCTGCCCATCGCCGCCCCGGAGATGTGCATGTTCACTTCTTTGGCACCGATTGCCTCAGCTTCAGTGACGGTGTGCGCCTGCAGCAGGGCGATGTGATGGAAATCGCAGCCGAAGGTTTTGGCCGCCCTCTGCGCAACCTGGTCCACGTTTGTTCCTCGGCGGAAACGTTGATCAGCGTAATTCCTTTAAAGTGAGCGAAGTCATGTCAAAGCCACACACAGCGATCCTGGGACTCGGCATCATGGGCAGTGGAATGGCCAGCCGGCTCCTTTCTCTCAGTTTTCCCGTCACCGTTTACAACCGCAGCCAGGCGAAGGCTGCCCCGCTGGTGAGCGCGGGCGCGCGGCTGGCGAACTCGCCGCGGGAGGCGGCTTCGAACGCCGCCATCGTGATCAGCATGGTGGCGGATGACCGTGCTTCGCGCGACGTATGGCTGGGCCCGGACGGGGCGCTGGCCGGAGCCCGCGCCGGCTCTGTACTGATCGAATCCAGCACGGTTAGTGTAGGGTGGGTGAAGGAGTTGGCGGCTGCGGCCGCCGAGGCGGGCTGCAAATTTCTAGACGCTCCTGTAACTGGCACCAAGCCCCACGCGGCCGCGGGCGAGCTGGTTTTTCTGGTCGGCGGGACTGCCGAGGCTCTCGACGCCGCGCGTCCGGTGCTTTCCGTCCTCGGCCGCAGTGTGATTCATCTCGGGCCGCAAGGCAGCGGCGCCCTGATGAAACTGATCAACAACTTTGTATGCGGGGTGCAGGCAGCATCCTTTGCCGAGGCCGCGCGCATGATTGATGAGGCCGGTTTCGATCGCCAGAAGGCATTTTCTATCCTCACCGAGGGCGCTCCCGGCAGCGGCATCGTCAAGCGCATGGCAAGCCGCGTCCTGGCCAATGATTTTGAACCCAACTTTGTGCTGCGTCTTATGGCCAAGGACCTGAGTTATGCGCTGCAGGCGGCAGAGGCCAGAGGCAGCCACCTTCAGACGGCTGGCCCGGCGCTGGAGATATTTCAGCAAGCCATTGCCGCGGGCTACGGCGAGGAAGATTTTTCCGCCGTCACCAAGGGCGGGAAACGCAGGTAAAAATATCAGCCTGTTCTGGACGTAAAACGGTCGCCGGATAGCTGTGACCGTAGTGGCCGAGCTATCCGGCAGCCTTCTTCTGCGACACAATCCGCGGAAGCGGAGAGCCGGCTTACGGCATGCCGATCTTGCCCGCGACCAGCTTGTAGCTGCCCGCATCCAGGAACAGCAGGCCGCGTACCCGCACCGTGCGGCCGTTGTTCACCATGACGCCGTCGCTCAGTTCCGTTCCCGCCTGCTGAAACACGGTCACCGTGTTGCTTCCCGTCAGCAGAGCGAAAGCGGAGTTTGCCGGCAGTGTGAGCACGAACTGCGCCTGCTGGCCGCTTTGCGCGTAGGCGGAGACTGTGCCCACCAGCGCCTGAGAGCGCAGTTTGACCTGGCTGGCCGTCACCGTTCCGTTGCTGGCGGTGGTGTCATCCGCCTCAACGCCCTGGCCCTTGCTCAGGGTAGTGGCGTCGAAAACCGGCGTGAACGGCAGATTGCTCAGGTCCACGTTGTCGGAATTCATGCCGAAGGTCGTGGTCGAGGTAATGCTGACGGTCAGCGGGCTGCCCAGCGGCGGAGCCATGGGGCTGGAGGCGGCTTCATCCTGCACCACCATGCTGAACAGCGTGGCCGGCGAGCCGCTTACTTGCGTCACCAGGCCTTCGGCTTCCAGGCCGTCGGTGCTGTCCACTTCCACCTCCACGCTTTTCGCCAGCAGGGAATTGTCCGGCTGGGTGACCGCGTTCACCTGGACGATCATGCCCTTGGTGAGCGCGCTCAGGCTGCCCATACCGTCGAACTGGGTGCTGCTGTTCACGGCGAAGGTCAGCTGCTGCGAGTTCTGCAGGGTGGAAATGCTGAACGAGTTGGCAGAAACGCTGACCACGGCGCCCGCCATGTCCTCAATCTCGCCGTCATCTTCATGCTGCGCGTCCTCCGCCGCGACGGTCGCGGTAGCCACGGTGAACGAGGGCGTGACGGAAACATTGTTGCTGGCGTCAATGGAAACCGAGTTCGCCAGGTTGAAGTCAAAGTTGATGGAGGTGACCCCATTGCCCAGGGTCAGCGCCGGGTTAAAGGTGATGGTGGCCGTGTTGCTGGCGAGCGTCGCATTCTTCTCCATCAGCTGGCCGGTAGCCGGGTTGATGAATGTTGCCTCCGGGGAAGCCACCGTGATCACCGCCGAGCTGTAAGTTCCCTGTGGAATGTTGCTCAGCGCCAGCGGCTCCATGGTCCCCGCCAAGTGCGCCAGCTCGATTTCCGCCGGTGAAGGCAGAACCGAGACGGAGTTGCCGTTGCTGTCGGTGAGCACAACGGAGTTCACCGTGATTTCAAAGGCCACCACATTGTCGGCGGGAGCGTCGTGCAGCTTGATCTGAACCGCGGACAGAGGCTGCACCGTCTGTGACGAGCCTCCGCCGCACCCTGCCGCGGCCAGCAGCAGCCCGGCCGCAAAAATCGGCGCCAGGATGCGAACCCAAAACTTTACTTTCCTGTCATGAAACATTCGTCTTCCTCCCTTAGTTGCTACCACCAGCACCTGAAGCAAGAATGCAGTGAACCAATTTTCGGCCACGAATGATGGCGGCTGCCAGCGGCCGGTCCTCCCAATCTTTCTGCGGCCGAACCTCCTGCCTGGGCGCCGAGAGACAGGCCGCTAATGCACCCATCCGCAGCCGGCAAGCCTGCGACATGCCGCCGCCCCGCGGATTGCTGAGCAGAATCATGCACCGGCGGCAACGCTGCGCGTGCTCGTTGACCAGAGCGCGGAAAAGCGCGTAACGGTCCTGCCGCAGGTTCAATAGTCCCGAGATGGGCTCGCAAGCCGTCATCCTCTTGTTTCCCGCGGCAGTTGCCGAGTCCCTTCGGCTGGATCCCGAAGCGCCCGCGTTCCTTCAATGTCTGTGCTTGCCCTCTCTGCTACGCCCGCAACATGGCAGCGGCATACGCAGTGATAGGTGGCCAACTCCACCAGGCATTCCTTGTGTCTGCCTCGGCCACAAGGCTCGAACAATCTCAGTGTCAGAAAGCTCATGTTCGTATCCCCCGATGCAGTGGTCATCGTCTGCCTGCCTCTTAAGACCAGGCTCACAGTCCTGCGATTACGTCACGCGCTCTCGGGGGATACTTTCCCTTAGGCATTCGCACTGCCAACTGTGCAGATTGAAAATGCAGGTTTTAGGATCGGCGCCAGTTTCGGAGCTGGGTCATTCGGACCCACCGCTGAGTCGCGATGGACCGGCGAGCCTCGCTCCACCACGCCGGCTCACCTCGGCGCGCCCGGCGCGCCCCGCGGGTACAGGTACTTTCGACCAAATGAGGTTAGCAGCGGGAATGCTACATTTCTGCAACGACCACCAACATGCAAAACTGGGTTGTTACCAAAGTTGGGCTGGGAATCATGTGTCTGGCTGTTGCCAGCGCAGCGTTTGGCGAAGCGGACCCGCCTGCGCAGGCTTTGGCCCAAGCCCGCGCTGCCCTGGCCCAGCGGCACAGCGCCGAAGCGGTTCATATCTTGCAGGAGGCACTACGCCGTGAACCTCAAAACCCAGATCTCGAAACCGAGCTGGGCAAGGCCTACGTCCTCGAAGGCAGGGACAGACGCGCCCTGCGGCTATTTCGCGACGTGTTGCGCCGCGATCCCTCCAACCGCGAGGCCAAGCTGGAATTAGCCCGCGGACTGGGGCGGCAACATGATTTCAAGACTTCCGACCAGCTCTATGAGGAATTGCTCGACCCCAACGCCGGCGACGAGGCCGCATCCCTGGGATACATCCATAATCTGCTGGCACAGAACCAGACGCTGGAAGCCCGCCACGAGCTGAATCGGGCCCTTGCCCTCCACCCCAACAGCCTGGAACTGCAGCGATATAAGGACGAGCTTGATGCGGGAGAAGTGAAGCTCAACGAACAACCGTGGCATCTGGTCCGGAATCGAGTACAGGCTGGCGCGGAGTATTTCAGTGATTCCGCCGGCAACCGCTCCTTTGCATCTTCGCAATCGCTCCAGTATCAGGTTCTTCCCCAGCTCTCCAATAGCCTGCGCATGGAGGAGCGTTCGCTGTGGCAAAGCGGCGTAGTGCCCGCCCACATGCTCACCGCCAGCAGCGGGCTGGGCTGGCAGTTCACCCCCTTGTTGGCCGTTTATGCGGAGGGCGGCGCCGTGCGCTTTGCCGATCAGCGCAGCCGCGCCCTGTACAACGGAGAATTGCGCCTGCATCCCCTGCCCAGCCTGCTGATGGCGGCAGGATTTTCACGATATACGGTTGTTCCCACGGTGCAGGCTGCGGAACTGGATCTGCTGGCCGAAGGCTGGCATGCCGGCCTGGATTGGCGGCCCGGCTCGTGGCAGATGCGGGCCAGTTGGGCGCTGCCTCACTATTCCGATGGCAACCGCGGCGAGCGCGAACAGGCCGAGGTAATTCGCTGGATCGGCAATTCCTATTTCGCTATCGGCCCCGGCTACCGCTTCTGCCACCTGCACTTCGTAGAGGACCCGAACCACGGCTACTTCAGCCCCGCCAGTTACCAGAGCCATCTCGCGCTGGCGGGACTGCGGTATCGCGCGACCAAACGTTTTCGGGCGGAATACGTGCTCGGCGCGGGCGCGGAAACGAGCGTGGCCGGGCTGTATCAGGTCGCCTGGGAGGCGACATTTAAAAACGAGTTGTTGCTGCGGCGCTGGGAGCTGGGAGCGGACTACTCCTATTTCCATCTGGCTCAGCTGACGGGAGCATTTCGCGCCAACGTTGCGTATCTCACGCTGGCATATCGCTTCTGAAATGAACGGAGAGCGGGTCGTGACAAGGGAATGCGTTGCGAAATCGTGGTGGAGGAACCAGTGATGAATGTCGTTCCCCGCAGACCTGCAGTGCTGGTCGCCTGCTTGCTGATAGGGTTGCGCATGGCCGCCTTTGCCGGCCAGGCGCCCGCCTCTGCTCCGCTTGCCGGGGCCGCCATCACCGCCTGGAAGGGAAATGTTCAACTGCAGTTGCCCGGCCAGGCTGCCTCCGCCCCCCTTCGCCACCAGACTCTTCCCGCCGGAACCCTGCTCGACACCGGCAAAGGGCGGCTGGTGCTGCAACTGGAGGATGGCAGCCAGGTCCTGGTCGCGCCCCACACGCGCCTCATCCTGGAACAGCCCGCGATCGGCAATTGGCAGTATCTGCAACTTCTGCTGGGCAGGATTGTAGCCAAGGTCACAAAGAGGACCGTAGGAGCGCCTTCCTTCCAGCTAGGCACGCCCACCGCCGTAATTTCCGTTCGCGGCACCCAGTTTGAAGTCGAAGTCAATCGCCACAATGTGACGGAGGTGGATGTTTTCGAAGGTTTGGTGGAAGTGGCGGGCGCGGGCAACCGCGGTCCCTCCATGCTTCTGCAGCCGGGTTTTTCCACCCGCGTCGGCCCCGACTTCATGCCCGAATCACCGCGCCCGACCGACGACATCCGACCGGAAGTGGAAAGGCCGCGGCAGGAAAGCGAATGGGAGTGGCGAGATCACGAATTCGAGAGGGAGCGTACCGAAAGGGAACCCACCGAGCCGGCGGAAAGCAGCCAGCCCGAAGTTGAAAAGCCCGACTGAGGCGCGCCTCAAGCCGATCTCCCAGGACCTCTGCAACACAAACGAGCGCCGGGTCAATCGCGCACTTGGCCGGCGCTATAGCAGTCATTGAATGATACACATAAAAATGAGATACTTACACATAGAGGTTCTTTGCATAGATGCGCACCAACATTGACATTGATGACCGCTTGATGCGGCAAGCCATGAGGTGCAGCCAGGCGCCGACAAAGCGGGCGGCGGTGGAAGCCGGGCTGCGACTGCTGATTCAGACTCGCGCTCAGGCCGGTATTCGCCGCTGGCGTGGCAAAATCCGATGGCAGGGTGATTTGAACATCTCGCGCACAAGCCGCGTTTCGGAGTAGCACACTGCGTGGTGATCGTGGACACAACCGTTTGGGTTGACTATCTGCGGGGTGTGGAGAATTCTGAAACTGACTGGCTGAACCTTGAACTCGGCCGCCAGCGTCTGGGATTGACAGACTTGATCCTCTGTGAAGTCCTCCAGGGCATTCGCGACCCGGCTGCCTTTTCCCGCGTACTGCGCGAACTGCGCAAATTTGAGGTGTTTGAGACGGGCGGGGTGGAGCTGGCTGTCGCCGCCGCTGAGAATTTCCGCAAGCTCCGCGAACGGGGCCGCACAGTTCGCAAGACCATCGACTGCTTAATTGCCACCTTCTGCCTTCGCGGCCGGCATTCTCTGCTGCACCGGGATCGCGACTTCGATCCATTCGAACAGATGCTCGGTCTTCCTGTGATTCACCCGCATCGGCCCGGGCAGGGAGCAGAGCCCTCCTTAGTCAAGCAATAACTGTCAATAAACCAATAGGTTACAGAAAAAACTGACGCAGGGCATTGACAGCCCGACCTGCACATAATACAGTGCAACACCGTTGCACAGATTACGGTGCAACCGCCGGGATCTCTTTTGCCAGTGAGCGGTTATGAAGGATGTGTACGAGGTTCTACGCCAGAAGGAGCGCGAAGCCGAGCGCGTCCGCCAGGAAATCCTGGCGCTTCGCTTGGCCACCCCCCTGCTGGCCGACACGCCCGCTCCTGCAACAGGGCCATCCGCCGCACCGGCGCCACCAAGCGGCGAGCAAGTCGGGCAATGGAAAGAGGCGCTTCGTGTTGCTGCTCCGCTGCTCGCGGACCCAGAGGATGATCTGATCTCCACCTTGCGGGCCCGGACAGGAACTGAAGCGGCAAAGGGAAAGTGGAAACCTTCTCTCGCCCTGAAGCTGATCGGATTTTCTCCCTTCCGGCCCTGAGTACGATCCAGGCCGGTGTTCCGAAAAAGAAAAAGCCGCGCGCAAGTCAACGGCAGCTGTAGTCCGTGGCTACGAACAGCCGCCGCCCAGGCGCAGCTTCTTCTCCGGCTTTTTTCCCTGCGGCGGTTGCTGGCTGGCGGGCAGAGGCGGAGGCGCAACCTGCGGCGCTGCGGTTCCCGCGGTCGCCGGCGCCACTCCGCTGAAGTAGGCGCGCAGCTGCCTGGCCTGCTGGTAGCCGGCCGGCGACTCGGTTGCAGAGCGCAGGCTGGTGGGCGTCATCACGTTCTCCCACCAGGCCGAGATCCCTTCCCGCAGCGAGTAAGCCTTGTAACCTTTGAGGCTGAGCAGAAGCTGTGTCTGGGCGGCATGGCCGGCCCCCAGCCCGTATACCACCACCTTCTTTTCCCGCGAGAGCTTCTTGAGGTCGTCTGCCTGGAACAGCTGCGGCAGAGGCATGTTCACAGCCGTAGGAATATGATAGTCGTCGAATTGCCAGGGCTGGCGGATATCAATCAGCTGGTAATCCTGGCGTTTCTCCATGATCCAGCGCGCCAGTTCCAGTGGAGTCACGTGATCTTTCTCTTCCGCCATGTTCTGCGCCACGGCCGCAGCATCCATGGGGAGCGCAGCGGTGCCGTGGGCAATGGTGGTCAGCAGCGCGATCAGGAGCCCAAGAAAAACGGCCGCAATGGCGGCCAGACGCTTTCCCGTCAGAACAAACTCTCGTCTCATGGCATCTCCTTCCTGACGAGTTTGCCATAAGTCCGGCCATATGAATCCCAGGAAGTTTCGCAGCGCTCGCCTGCCCAGAAGGCTCCCAGGGCTATGACTACGATGGCCAGCACCACCAGTCCCACGTTTAAGTCGAGCCAGAGGGGCAGCGTCAAAGCGCCCATGGAACCGGAGACATTAAACCGGCTGAAATTCGGCAGCTCCGCCCCAAACACAAAGATTCCCAGAAAGATCCCGACAATAAAGAAGAGCGCGTCCAGCTTGCCGATGGCGGCCGCCACCATCGAAGTGCCGGGACAATATCCGCCCACGATGAACCCGCTGCCCAGCAGCAGCCCGCCCACAATCTGCGGCCACAGAAAGGTCGGCGGCACATAGACCTGGCTCATGTCCAGCCAGCCCGCCACACCCAAATACGCAAGGCCCAGCATGGCTACCACGATGGCGGTGAACATCACCTTCAATACGGCGAAGTCTTTCAGATAGAACTGAGCCGTCAATTTACGCGCGCTGGAGAAGCCGGCCCGCTCCAGGAAAAAGCCGAAGAAGAATCCCAGCCCCACCGACACCACCAGGTAGGTTGCCGTCGAAAAGGAAGCAGCGTAGGGAGCATTCATAGCCAAAACCTCCGCAGGAAGTAAGCGCCCGCAAAGCCGGCGGCAAACACACTGAGCATGAAAGCGAAGGCGCCCACGGAGAGCACCGCGCCTCCGGAGAGCGCCAGCCCGCTGGTGCAGCCGCGGGCCAGGCGCGCGCCCAGTCCGGTCAGGATGCCCCCGCCCAGCGCCAGCGCATAACGGGTGGTGGCGCTGATGCGCGGTCCCTTGTCCACCGCCAAACGCGTGCGGTGCGCCAGCCAGCCGGAAACGAAGCCGCCCAGGGCCGCGCCGATTAACTCGAATACCAGAAAGTCAATCAGGGGCGACTGGCCGGGCTGAAGGTAATTGCTCCAGTAGGCGTTCGAGTTCGCATAGCCTGGCGCGATCCAGGAGAGGAAGGCAACCAGGTAGCGGGTGAACCCGCCCGAGGCGCCCAGGCCCTGTCCCATAATCACAAAGGTGAGCAGCAGCGTGACGCCCAGCCCAAATCCGGCGGCATAGGGCGGCCAGTATCCCGGCTGGCGAAACACGCGCGTCAGCAAGCCCGGAGCTGCCGGCGCTGCTCCCCTCGTTTCCTCAGGAACTGCAGTTTCCGGCATCGCGGCCCTGGCCACGACCGTGCCGTTGGCCTGCGCCAGTTCCTCTTCAATCCCTTGTTCCCACTCCGCTTCGCGCATCTTCATCTCCCTCCACCATTTGAAGTGATGGCGGTAGGCGTACAGTTCATTGACCGTTCCGGTAATCATGGAGAAGAAGGCCGGTTTCTCCTCAGGGAAAACCGCGCCCATGTACACGTGAATCATCAAGCCCGAGACCACCATGCCCACCGCCACGAAGTGGAGCACTACGGCAAAACCGACTACCGTGGTGCTGATCAGGTGGAAGCTCATGACCAGACCCGTGGCCATAATCAGCGGAATCATGGCATAGACCATAAGGGCGAACATCTTCTGGCCGGCGTTGTAGACGCCCTGAGGTGGCAGATGTTCTTGTGTACGCCGCAGCAGCCGCAGGGTGCGGATTTTGAGCCACCGAAAATCGTCGCGGTCCAGGCCAATTTCCCGTTGCAGAACTTGTTTCGCCAGGTAGGTGCGGAAGCCAAAGGTCCCGTACACCAGGAAAACCGCGATCCATACCAGGCCGACGGTGATGTGGAAGCGCAGCATGTCGGCGCGCGTGCCGAAGAAGCCCTGGATCAGGTTGATATACCAGTAAGGCACAATGCGGAAGTGCGGCGAGGAGATGAGGGCTGTCCCCGTCGCCAGCTCCGCCAGCCACACGGTGGCATTGAACCAGTGCAGCAGCATGATGGCCACATGGTGCTTCTTGATTTGCCGCTGCGCCATGGCTTCCGCTTGCTGCCCGCTGAGGGCAACCGGCTTCATCGGCAAATTGCTGGTGACCATGGCTCCTCCTCAGTCCTCAAAATCCTTTTCCCCGGTTTTCAGCTGACGGAAAAATGCGATCGCCTGGCCCAGGAAGGTGGCTCCCACCGCAGCCAGCACCAGTGGCTTCAAAAACCGGTCCCACATAGCGCCAGCTGCCAGCAGCGTGGGTTTGTGCGGCGGAAACGTGGCCAGCACCAGGTCCACATGTTCCTGCTTGCCCAGGTAGTACACATTCGGGCCGATGGCGACGTCCGAGGTTTCCAGGCGGCGCGCGCCCTCCTCATACACCATCCGGAACACATCGCTGCTGGAGTCTTCCAGGTTGCCGAAAAACTTGGCATGCGCGGTACAAGTTGTGACGCAGATGG
This sequence comes from Chlamydiota bacterium, assembly GCA_050257615.1. Taxonomy (GTDB): domain Bacteria; phylum Acidobacteriota; class Terriglobia; order Terriglobales; family Acidobacteriaceae; genus JAICWP01. Next base: position 24,386 of record JBLMXE010000103.1, read on the forward strand.
GAAGCTGTCCGCGTTCCAGGCGCGCCGAACAGAAATCACACTTATCCACCTTGTTGATGGCTGGGTTGAGATAGCGGGCGCCGTATGGACAGGCGTCCACGCAGTAGCCGCAGCCAATGCACAGGGTGTGGTCCACCTTCACAATTCCGCTCGCTTCATCCTGGTAAGTGGCCCCGGTCGGGCAGGGCGCGATGCACGCTGGCCGGTCGCAGTGGTTGCACTGCGCCACGTAGAAAGTGGAGAGCAAACGGGGAAAAGTTCCGGCAATGCCGGTGAAGCGGATGTGGGTGCGCGCGTAGCCTGCCGGTACCTCCCACTCCGAGTTGCAGGCCACGGTGCAGGCCTGGCAGCCCACGCACTTCCTCAAATCCACGACCATGGCGTAACGTGGCATTGTCCAACCTCAACCCGGCTAAGTGCTCTCCTTCAGCACGCGCACAAAGTTCACCCGCATGCCGGTGCCGCCCATCAGGGGATCAATGTTCACCCGCGTCATCAGTTCGGTATCAGAAGCGCCGCGGTGGTAGGCACGGCGCAGCTTGCGCGATTCGTGGCCGAAGCCGTGAACCATATAGACGCAGTCGCGCCGAATCCCGGGCGTGACCCGCACTTCCACCGGCAAGCTGGTGGCGCCGTCCTGATTCTGCAATGTCACACGGTCGTCGTCTTCCAGGCGCAGGTCGCGGGCCGCGTCGGCGTTGATCCACACCGCGTTCTCCGCCATCAGCGCGTCCAGCACCTTATTGTTCTGGCTGCGCGCAAAAGAGTGCACTGGCGCCCGCCCATAGATCAGCCGGAAATATCCCAGGGGAGGATCGGTCACCGGGGTGTAGCGCGGCATGGGATCGGCCCCCAGTTGCTTCAAAGTGGAGGAATAGAGCTCGATCTTGCCGCTGGGCGTGGCAAACAGCGGCCCATCGGCGGGCGTGCGGTCTTCTATGTAGGGATGGCCGGGAAAAGCTAAGGCCCCGCGCACCGCCAGCGTCCTCATATTCACGTCCAGGGGGCCTACCAGGGTTTGCAGATGCTCTTCCGGAGTCTTCCAGGGGAACCAGGCCTGCAACCCAAGTCGTTGCGCCATCTGCTGCGCGATCCACCAGCCCGGCTTGGATTCGTAAAGCGGGTCCACCACCGGCTGCCGTACCGACACAAACGGCTGCTTGGCGCTCTCCGCCATCATGGGCGCGTCATAGCGCTCCAGGTAGGTGGCTTCGGGCAGCACCAGGTCGGCGTAGTTGGCCTGTTCCATGGGCATCACGTCCACCACCGCCATGAATTCAAGCTTCTCGATCGCTTGCAGCGTTCGCTGCCGCTGCGGAATACTCTCCAGAACGTTCTGTCCGTAAACCACCCAGGCTTTGATGGGATAAGGTTTGCCGGTGAGCGTGGCCTCCACCAGGCCGTTGGTGACTCCCTGTTCTTCGGAGGCGAGAGGATAGGTGGTGCCGGCGCCATCAGCCCGGCCTAGTTGTGATTCTGGAAACGGCGGCAGGGCGAACTTACCCTTCTTCAGCGGCGTAGGAAGGAAGATGCCGCCCTTGCGCCCCCAGCTTCCGGTCAGCGCGGTCAGAATGGCCATGGCGCGCTCGCGTTGCGTGTCGTCGCCATACCAGGTGGCATGCCGCCCCGGGTGCAGCGCCACTGCCGGCTTGGCCTGCGCCATGGCGCGCGCCGTTTCCCGAATCTGCGGCGCGGGAATTTCCGTAATCGGCTCCGCCCACTCGGGGGTGAATTCGCGCACGTAGGAGGCAAGCTCGCTGAATCCAGTTGCGTATTTCGTGATGTATTCGCGGTCGTAACCTCCTTCCGCGATCAAAACGTTCATCCACGCCAGCAGCAGCGCGATGTCGGTTCCCGGGCGGACGGGCAGCCACCAGTCCGCCTTGGCGGCCGCCGTGGAAAACCGCGGATCAACCACGATCAGTTTCGCGCCCCGCGCCAGACCTTCGGCAAACGCGGTCACCTGGGAAGTGAAAATGTTTTCCCCGATGTGCGAGCCGATCAGCACCATCAGCTTGGCTTCTTCCAGGTCCACCGGCTCGGGCGAACCCAGGCCATGCCCGAAGGTCAGCGCATAGCCGACCTCACGCGGCCCCCGGCATTGTGCGAACGCAGGCTCGGCGGCGTTGGGCGTGCCGTAGGCCTTCATCAGGGTGGCGAAAAATCCCGAAGCGACGCCGTGAGGGAAGAAAGCCACGCTCTCCGGGCCATATTTCTTTTTCAGATCAGAAAGGCGCTGGGCGAAGAAGTCGAGCGCCTGCTCCCAGGTGATCCGCCGGAAACTGCCTTCGCCGCGCGCACCCGCGCGCAGTTGCGGATATTTCAGGCGGTCGGGATCATAGAGCAGGGAGGCGCCGGCATTGCCGCGGGCGCACAGCCGTCCCCGGGTCAGCGGATGGTCGGGGTTGCCTTCCAGCTTGACCACCTTCCCGTCCGCCACTTCCGCGATCACGCCGCAGCGCCAGAAGCACATTTCGCAGTTGGTGGCGATCTGCTCGGTACGGCGCGTGCCGCTCCAGCCCGGTGGGTGGTTCTGGGCAGTGGCCGCTTCCGCCACCAGTCCGGCCCCGGCGAGCGAAGAAAGCTTGAAAAAATCCCTGCGGCTCAGCTTGTCGTTCATAAGCCCGCTTCCGGTGAATCAAGCTGCGTGTCCGGTCGAGTCCACCACTCCCCACCCTCGCATCTAGCTATCACTTGTGGATGTGACAGAGATCACGCATCTCTGTGAGGCCCCTTACGCCCCGGCGGATGCCGATTGTGGAGGGCAGAGTCGTCGCTAATCCCGGAAGATTTCCTCCTTGAAGCAGCGGGTGCTCACAGAACACCGGCCGCCGAGGCTCGGGCGGCGGCCGGAATGGGTTTAGTGCATTACTTCGCCTTTTGCAGTTCGATCACGTCCGTGCCGTGCACCACGTCGTGACCCCGCTCCTCAGCGCCTCCCCAGATCTGGTGCAGCACGTGGCGGCCATCTTCGCGCTGGAAAATGAGCACGGTCTTTTCGTCAGGGTTCAGTCTCTCTACGTGACGGGTGAACATGGACGCTTTCTTCTGCGTCTCCTTGTTGATCACCGTCAGCCGCATGGTCTGCGGATTGGACTTGATCATGTATTGGCCAGCCGGCATCTGGCTGTCGCCCACTATGAAGTCAAACGGAATGTCCGCGGTCCATTTGGTTTCCAGAACCTGCGATGCTGCCGGCGTGGCCGCCAGCAGCAGCGACACGACCGCAAGAAAAACCAGAAGATAGGTTTTCATGGAGACCCTCCTTCTACATCGGGGGACATTGTCTGTGAAGGAAACACTGGGCTGGGCGCAGTTACACTTGCGTCGCGCCCATTTCCTCTGCGCTCCAGGCCAAGCGCGCCTATTCCTCGCAGGCGCTCCGTCCCGGCGAGGCTGATCATCATTAATCCATTTTCTAAGGTTATTGTATGTCGGTGATGTGGCGCACACTGCCACGTGGGATGAAATCGTCACATCTCTGTGGCCGAAATCTTCCCAAAATGGAACTCAACCCCTGCACGCGCGGACCCCACTTCCGCGCTCTTGAGCTACCCTTGGCGCCCGCCGCCCTACTGCACCATGGTGAGCCCCCGATAAATCCAGAGGCCGGCAATCACCAGGATGAGCACCGCCGAGCTGGCCCCGAAACCGCGTACCAGCGGATTGATGCGGTTCACCTTCTTCATGACTTCCATTTGTTCCAGCTGCATGTGCGATTCAGAGTCATCCAGGAACAATTGGTCGTCTTCCCGCATGGTCAGGGTACTGCGGTAAATGAGCAACACGATCAGGATAGTGGTCAGGACGCCCCAGACGATCAGCAGCCATCCCAGGGAGGACATAGCCGCACCTCGCTTCTGATTGGAGCTCGTTCGCCCAGTCTCGGACCGG